>PWQG01000014.1 GCA_003556835.1 Gammaproteobacteria bacterium | reverse complement strand
CCGGTCAGCTCATCCAGTGCACTGCGCGATTCCCCGAGCAGTACCGGGTCGCCCAGGTCGTCCATGTTCAAGGATTCCCGGTAGTGGCGCTCTACCCAGCTCTCCAGCGAATCAAGCAGGTGCGGTGTGACGATACAGCGCTGCACCGCATTCAGTTCGTCCCCTGAAAGCGCCACACGCAAACGCAGGCAAGCAGGCCCACCACCATTACGCATGCTCTGCTTCAGGTCCATGGCGATGACCTGCGTGATCGGATTACCCGGATCATCCAGCAGCGCATCCAGCACGGCACTGGCGCGCGCCGACGTCCGGCACTCCTGCGGAACGATCAGGGCCATGCGGCTGTCATCCAGCGAGACCAACTGGCTGTTGAACAGATAGCTGCCAATCGCTTCTTCCACTGTCAGGTCAGCGCTGCGGATACACAGCGGTATCAAGGGAGTATCACCTCCACCATTCAACTTCGTGCGAAGCTCCTGCAAAACCCGTTCGGAATTCAGAAAGGCCTCTTCGTGGAAAAGCAGTACATTGCGGTTACCCACGGCGATCACATCGTTATGGAACACACCCTGGTCGATCACAGCGGGATTCTGCTGGGCAAACACACAGCGTTCCGGCACCAGGCCGTGGCGACGTGCGACCGCCTCGGAGGCTTCCAGGGATTGGCGGGCCGGATACTTCTCCGGTCGGGGAGCGTTGTCATCCAGTGCGGTACACCCGTATACATACAGCTCAACACCCGGTTGATCATACGCCGCGCACAAGCGCGTGTGATTCGCGGCCCCTTCGTCGCCAAAGTGCGGGCAGGACGGCAATGCATCATGTACCGAGAAATGCGCCGGATCATCGAATATGGCGCGCAGTGCACGCATGGTTGATGGATGTTCGATGGAGCGATGGTACTTCGCATTCAGGTTGGCGGGTGTGAAATGTACCTTTTTGTCCGCAGTGTCCGCACTGGCCGAAACCGTGGCCGCGTTGGCTGTCCACATGGACGAGGCCGAGCTCACAGCAGCCAGCAAGCGTGGCGCTCGAGCCGCCGCACCAGCCAGCACTTCGCCATCAGTACCACTGAAACCCAGGGCGCGCAGTGACGGCAGATGCGGCCGTTCTTGCGGTGGCAATACGCCCTGCACCAGGCCAAGCTCGATCAATTGACGCATTTTCTGCAGACCCTGCAGTGCTGCCGCTTTCGGGTTTGCTGCACGGTGCTGATGCTGCTGTGAAGCCACATTGCCCCAGGACAGTCCGGCATAATTGTGAGTCGGCCCGACCAGCCCATCAAAATTGACTTCGACGGCTTTCATAACTGCATCCCGGGCGGCAGGGAATCCGGCACGGTGATCACATCCTGTTCCAGTGACGCAACCGGGTAGGCACAGTAGTCCGCTGCGTAGTATGCACTTGGGCGATGGTTACCACTGAGCCCGGTACCCCCGAAGGGCATGGCTGAACTGGCGCCGGTAATGGGCTGATTCCAGTTCACGATGCCGGCCCGGATTTCCTTGATAAAACGTTTGTATTCATCCCGATCATGACTGAGCAAACCGGCGGAAAGACCGTAGCGGGTGTCATTTGCCAGTGCCAGCGCCTGATCGAAATCACGGTAGCGGTAGACCGACAGCAGAGGACCGAAGAATTCTTCATCGTCCACCCGCACATCGGTCAGATCAACGATGCCGGGCGACAGCATGGCGCGGCTACCATCCACCGGCGCCATGGCCAGCAGTGATCGCCCGCCGGCGTCCAACCAGCCCTGTTGCGCCGCAAGCAGCCTGTCACCCGCCTCAGCGCTGATCACAGAACCCATGAATGGTGTGGGGTTCTCCTGGTCGAAACGCCCGACCACCAGTCTGTCCGCCGCATCCACCAGACCTGCGAGAAACCGGTCACCCTCGTCACCCTGCGGCACAAGCAAGCGCCTGGCACAGGTGCAACGCTGGCCCGCACTGATGAACGCGGATTGCAGGGTTGCCCAGATTGCGGAACGCAACTCAACATCACTGCCAATGACCAGCGGATTGTTGCCACCCATTTCCAATGCAAGAATCTTTTGCGGCTGGCTCAGCACCGCTGACTGTATGGCGAGCCCGGTCATGGCAGAGCCAGTGAACAGAATCCCGTTCACCTTTGGATGACCGGCCAACACCTCACCGGTAGAGCGAGCACCCTGCACCAGGTTGATGACACCGTCGGGAAGACCGGCGGATTGCCACAGGCGCAGTGTGAGCTCCGCTGTTGCGGGCGTCTGTTCCGAGGGCTTGAACACGACGGTATTACCGGCTATCAACGCCGGTACAATATGGCCGTTCGGCAGATGGCCCGGAAAATTGTAGGGGCCGAACACAGCCATGACGCCGTGCGGGCGGTGACGCAGGACACGCTGACCACCCGGCAAGTCAACTGCATGTTCTCCGGTGCGTTCATGGTAGGCCTTGATCGACAGATCCACCTTGCCGATCATGGCGGCCACCTCGGTGCGTGATTCCCACAATGGCTTCCCGGTTTCTTCCCCTATGCTTCGTGCCAGGTCTTCCTTGTTGTCCTCAAGTATCGTACTGAAACGCTTTACCACTTCGACACGATCATCCAGCGAGCTGTTTTTCCAATCGGAAAGGGCTTTTGCAGCGGCCTCAACTGCCGCACTCACCGTGTCCGCATCGGCTTCTGTACCCGACCAGAGCACGTTACCGGAAACCGGGTTGTGGGACTTCAATTCAGGGCCTGTACTGCCACACCATTGCCCGTTGATCAGATGGACCTCACTCATTTCTGGTCTCCTCCGCTTGAATACTCATGATTCGCACCGTATCACCCCGACCCACCAACAGACTGTCCGCCTGTTCGGCTGAAAGACTGATCTGTGATTGTTCATAGTGAATATCCGCTGCACCTATGACCCGGAATTCGGAAAATCGATCGTTACCGATCAGCCATCGGGGCGTTGATTCATTTTTGTCACCCGCACTGAGGCCGGCATCGATAGACACCTGAGCCAGAAAACTGCGGGAAACCCCACCAATACGGTCAAGCTCACATTCGATGGTGGG
>PWQG01000171.1 GCA_003556835.1 Gammaproteobacteria bacterium | reverse complement strand
GTGAGATCGACAGTGAACGCATTCATGGGGAGCTGTCCCGCGGCCGTGTGGTCGTGGTGGCGGGTTTCCAGGGCGTGGATGAGGCTGGAAACATCACGACACTGGGTCGCGGGGGGTCCGATACTTCCGCGGTGGCTCTGGCAGCGGCACTCAAGGCTGACGAATGTCAGATCTATACTGATGTCAAAGGAGTATACACGACGGATCCGCGCGTCGTGGACGATGCGCGACTGTTACGAAGTATTACATTTGAAGAGATGCTGGAGCTTGCCAGCCTCGGGGCCAAGGTACTACAAATACGCTCCGTGGAGTTTGCGGGCAAGTACCGGGTTCCGCTCCGGGTCATGTCCAGTTTTGAGGACGATCCGGGTACACTGATCAGTCTGGAGGATGACGAAGAGATGGAAGCGCCCATCGTATCAGGGATTGCGTTCACACGGGATGAGGCGAAGGTTACCGTTTCTGGAGTGCCTGATGTGCCTGGAATCGCCTTCAGGGTGATCGGTCCGGTCAGTGATGCAGGCATTGAAGTGGACGTAATTGTCCAGAATGTCTCTGCTGACGGCACGACAGACATCACTTTCACAGTAAAACGCCAGGATGCTGAACAAACCCGCCGTATTGTCGGTCATGTAGTACAGGAGATCGGAGCGAGGGATGTGTCGGTTGATACCCGGATAGCCAAGGTTTCCCTGGTGGGCGTCGGCATGCGGTCGCACGCTGGCATTGCCAGCCGTATGTTCAAAACCCTTGCTGATGAATCCATAAATATTCAGGTGATCACCACCTCGGAAATCAAGATTTCCGTGGTGATAGAAGAAAAATATCTCGAATTGGCCGTGCGTTCGTTGCACAGTGCTTTCGAGCTTGAGGGGGATACAGCTGTCGCCTGAGGTGACAGGTACAAAAACCGGTGGTTTGCGTATTGTATTTTCCATGATCCGGCCGCTACGCTGTTGGCGTAGAAGAGGGGAAAGTGCAAGGACCTACCTGAGCAGGAAACAGGATTTTAAGGAGAAGGTGAAATGTTGATTCTGACGCGCCGCATTGGCGAGACACTCATGATCGGTGATGACGTTACAGTCACCGTGCTGGGTGTGAAAGGCAATCAGGTCCGAATTGGTGTCAATGCGCCCAAGGATGTTGCCGTCCATCGCGAGGAAATCTATCAGCGCATCCAGAAGGAGAAGGGTCTGGGAGGCACTGAGGACGCGCCTGGCGACGACGATTGACAGGGCACTTGTACATACCCGGAAAAATTCCGCCTACCCCTGTCATTTCTCCAGAGCTGTGCTATCATGGCGCCCGTTTTGGGAGAGGTGGCCGAGTGGCTGAAGGCGCGCCCCTGCTAAGGGTGTATGGGTTAATCGCCCATCGAGGGTTCGAATCCCTCCCTCTCCGCCATATCATAGAAGCACTCCCCCTGAACGTCTGACTTTCCTGCCAAAGTGCGTCTTCCTTTGTTGACCAGAACAGATCAGCGAGTCATGCTGCTGCGAATAGGGGAGCGAAATATGGTCCGTGTCTACCTGTTCAGACGAACCATCATGGCTGATGACGCCATTGCCACCAGCTGTATCCCGATCACTCGAGCAGCGAGGCAAGGTAATGACTGACCAGGAACCGCCCCTGCCGCCTCTGGAGTGGGATCCCCAGGGCGTGCAGATCCAGGGATTCTCGACCGGCCTCTATCAGATCGAGTGGCTGCTGGTTACGATCATCATACTTTACGTGGTGGTCATGGGCTCTCCCGCCCAGGGAAGCCTGCCAGTGCTGGTAGTTACTATCAGTTATTTCGGTTTGAGCCTGGTGGCCAGCCGCTTGCGTTTCTTCGGGGAAAGGCAGCGCTGGCTACTGGCCATGCATACTTGGGCCATGATCGCCTTTATTACCTGGTTCCTCTACAGCACTGAAAGCGTGACAGGCCCCCTGGCGAGTCTCTACCTGCTTGCGGTAGTCACCAGCGGCCTGACACTGGGGATGGTGATCACGATGCTCGAGGTGGCTGCGATAGCAGCATGCCAGCTGCTGTTGCTCCACCTCCTGGGCACTGATCTCCTGAGCGCCGCCAACCTGGCACCGATTGCTACCAGTGTCGCCGCCCTGCTGATCGTTGGCTACCTCACCGCGACACTGGTCCATGCCGTCCATGTCTCCAACCGTACCCTGCTGAAAATGGCCAGCCGGGATGCACTGACCGGTCTGCTCAATCGGCGCGCCTTTGCCGACCTGGTCAAGCCGATCCACGGAATGGCCAAGCGGTCTAAGCGTCCGTACTGCGTGATCGCCATCGACATGGACAAGCTGAAGCGCCTTAACGACACTGAGGGACATGCAGCCGGTGATCGGGCTATCCTGGCCGTGGCGCAACGGCTCGATGCGGGCAAGCGCAGTTCCGACATCCTGGCTCGCTACGGTGGTGACGAGTTCGTGATGCTGCTTCCCGAAACTGATGCGGCAGGAGGCAGGAGCATGATGGAGCGGCTCATCAATACCGTGAAGGATGACCAGCAATCCATCAGCGTCGGGATCGCCGTTTACCCCGAGCACGGCGATTCCTTCGAGGAGCTGCTCGGCTGCGCTGACAGTGCCATGTATGTCAGCAAGGCTTCGGGCGGCAATCGTGTATCGGTCGGGGCAAGTGATGGTCGAATGGAACCGGAGCTGAGTTAGATCTACTTTTCATTGTGAGGCCAAGCACTCTCCAGAGACTGGGGGAAGTTCATTTCTGAAAAGCACTTCCCCATATCAATTCACTGAAATCAAAGCCGGGAAGCTCGGGTTGCCATTCAAGCTGCAATCATTGCAGTGCATCAACCTTCGCCGCACAGATGAAATCGTTCTCCGACAGGCCGCCAATATTGTGGGTACTGTAGACCACGGTGGCCTGGTTGTAGCCAAAACTGATATCGGGGTGATGATCTTCACAGTGGGCAATCCAGACCACCGCATTGATGAAGGCGGTAGTCTGATAGTAGTCGCGGAATTTGAAATCGCGGCTGATCTGCTTTCCGTCGCTGTCCATCTTCCAGTCATCGTTGATCATGGACAGGTGTTTGCGGGCCTCTTC
>PWQG01000424.1 GCA_003556835.1 Gammaproteobacteria bacterium | reverse complement strand
GGGATGGACCTTTGGCCCAGCAAGCCAGCAGGTACAGACAGGTGCCGAGCCAGCCCAGGACCAGGCCTGTTTCCATGCCGCTGCTGGCAAAGCGCCAGGCAACAAACACGCTCAGGGGGAGCAGGATACCGAAGGGCATTAGCAGGGCGCCCGGCTGATACAGGCGTATGATTTTGGCCGCACCTGCCATGGCCAGGGCCAGCCCGCTCACGCTCAGGGCGATGCCGAGCAATACGGCCAGCCATTCAAGGCGCAGCGGGATGGTGAGATCTGCAAGTACGAGCAGGGCCTGCCAGAGCGCGCTGCTGAAGGCCTCGACACGTTCGCCTGCATTGAATACGGGACCGTTGCCGCGGGTAATCTGGTCGGCTATACGCAAAAAGATATAGCCATCGTCAACAATCCAGCGGTTGCGCCAGGCAAGCCACGCGAAGACGATCAGGGGCGCTCCCAGCAAAACGCCTTGCACTATTGCCTTGTTGCGGATCCCGAATTCACGCAACAGCTTCAGCCAGGCCGCATTGTGCAAACCGGGCTTGGTCATCAATTTTCGCTTGTATGACCCGGGCCGGTCGCCGGATTG
The DNA here is from genome assembly GCA_003556835.1 of Gammaproteobacteria bacterium. Taxonomy (GTDB): domain Bacteria; phylum Pseudomonadota; class Gammaproteobacteria; order Pseudomonadales; family Pseudohongiellaceae; genus PWQG01. Next base: position 2,489 of record PWQG01000424.1, on the reverse strand, counting down.
ATGTTTTGCATGAGGGTATCCAATCGCTGGTTAACTAATCATATAGCCCCATGTCCAGTGTGGCCAGTCTTGAGAATAGCAGCCTTTGCCCGCATGTTAGGCTATCCCTTTTGCCGTGTCCTCTGCGCCGGCAACAGGTGCCGGACAGGTAGGGGCGGGTATAGTAAGTAACCGGGCTGACGATTGCCGGGGTTTGGGGTGAACCAATGGAAAAATCTGATAACCATGTCATACCGGAAGCTACCACTGACAAACCTGTACCCTTCTCCCGGTTTGTGCTTCATGTGTTTGCCCTGAGTGGGCTGGCGCTGGCGCAGCCGCTATACAGCTGGATGTCTGCGCAGCCGGAGTTTCTAGTGGCGCATGGGGCGAGGCTGCCGGAAACGTTATTGATTGTGTTCGTGCTTACTTTCGGCTTGCCGCTGCTGCTGTTAGGGGTGATTACACCGCTGCGCCTGGCAGGTATTTTTTTGTGGCCCTGGGTACAGTCATTTGCCGTCGGGGTTCTGGCCGGGGTTTTGTTGCTCTATCTGCTGTCCGCGCAAACACTTTGGGTGGTGTTCGGAATAGCGCTCGCAGTTGTGCTTCTGACGACCCTGCTGTATCGGTACTGGGTGCCTTTTCAGGTCTTTCTTGGCGTCATGGCTATCGCCGCTTTGGTATATCCGCTGGCCTTTGTTTTTACCGACCCGGTACGTAGTCTTGCCTTTGCCGGTGATGCTGAGGTTTTGCGGGTTACCGCCGGGTTGGAAGAGACGCCGGAAGCAGGAGAAGTGCCGGGCAAGCATGTCGTGCTGTTGATGCTGGATGAATTGCCACTGACCAGCCTGCTTGACGAGCAGGGTGAGATCGACGGGTCGCGTTATCCTGCTTTTGCCCGCCTGGCCGCAACCAGTGACTGGTATCCGCGTATGTCAACCGTGGCGGTGGCAACTGGGCCGGCGGTCACGGCAGCGGTGACCGTTCGATTGTCGTCCGGAGAATCCCGGGCGACCTGGCAGAATCACTCCCCTAATCTGTTCACCTGGGCTGCGGGGGTTTATGGTCTTTCACTTCGGGCGGATGAAACAACAACTTTCTTGTGCCCGCCCGGCGTGTGTGACAGGGCTAGCATGAAGGTCGATTACGCAATATTGGTTGAAGATGTCTTGATTTTGCTTGGTCATGCTCTCGCGCCACGGCAGTTGGCTGACAGGTATTTGCCCGCGCTGGATGACAGATGGTATCACTTTGGTGTTGATCGCTTCTTTTTCAGGGCGGGTTTCGCTGCGGTGCGCAGCGATCGTACCCGCAGCTGGCGGCAGTTCATGCAAAAGCTCGGTGAAGGCTTCCAGTACAAGCATTTGCTGTTGCCGCATGCCCCGCTGACCTATCAGGCCGAGGGCGCTCGTTACTTCACGCCTTTGCGTAATCGTGGCTACAGAGTCAGTGACAACATTCCCGGTCATTACCAGGTGATGATCCAGCGCCATCATCAGCAACTGCAGTATGTGGATCGCCTGCTCGGAGAGCTGATGGACAAACTCAAGGAGACAGGTCGTTGGGACGATACCCTGCTACTGGTGACTGCTGACCATGGCCATGCTTATCGTCCGGGGGAGCATGGTCGCAGGATCAGGTCGAGCAATCTGGGTGATATTGTCAATGTGCCGTTGTTTATCAAACGCCCCGGGCAAAGCGAGGGGCGTATTGATGATTATCCCGCCAGCATCATGGATATTGCCCCGACCATTGCCGATGTTATCGGAGAGCCGCTGGGCTGGGATACGGACGGGGTATCATTGTTAGATCCGGCGCGCCCGGAGAGAGAGCATGTTGATGTCGCTTGTGTCGGCGTAATCGGGGGCGCGTGCTTGATTGCACATGATAGGGATCTACGGGCACGGGTGCCTTTGATGCGCTACGATGCCGGCCGCGAGGCCAGCCTGAACTGGCGTAACCGCCACCTCACCTATATGCCCGGTTCGAATTTCCCGGTTCCGAGAGTGCGGGAACGGCAGTTACTGGGGCGGCGTGTTGATGAATTCGAGGTCACCGAGCATGAGACTGGACAGTTGGCCTTGTTCGACTCCAGGCGCCTTGAGTCGGTAGAGCCTGAAAGCGGGGTGGTGCCTGCGTTGCTGGCGGGTTATCTGGAGGGGGAGGACTTTGGTGAAGACGATGCGCTGGTGGTGGCGCTCAATGGCCGGCTGGTGGGCGTTGCTCTGGTGTCTGAAATCATGGATGGCGATGACGAAGTTACTGGCTTGATGTTGGCTGCCTTGCTGCCGCATCAGGCTTTTTCATCAGGTGAGAATCGCGTGGGTGTTTACCATGTACAGTGGGAAGATGGATCACCTGTGGCGCTTGAGGAGGTAGCGGTGGTGCCGGCTGACTGAACCCCGGCCGGAGTTATCCTGAAACTGGTCTGGCGCATGGCAGATGTCAGGTTGCGCTTTCCCGGGCCTTGCGGTTGTATAGTCAGTGCAATCTCCTTGTTTGACTGACAG
>PWQG01000075.1 GCA_003556835.1 Gammaproteobacteria bacterium | reverse complement strand
CGGAGCGACACATGGATGTGCTTGAGCGTGTCCGGAAGCCCAGCCCCCCAACCCCGAAAGACGCGGGCTACCAAGCAAGCACATCGCAGTCCAGTCAGCGACGCTGTGGCCTGGACGGCGTGTAGTGGCGACTGAGGAGCGTGATGGCAACTCCCCCAATCACACCAGGAGCCAGCCAGAGAATGGTCTGGAAATGGGGACCCTCAGTTTGGATGAACTGGGTGATGATGCGGTTGCCACCGAATACAAAAAAGGCCGTGTACGCACCTATGCCGGAGCCGATCAGACCCGCAAGATGGGCGGCCAACCATTCACGGGCTTGCAACTCGGGCTTGAGGTTGTAGTGCAGAAAACGCAAGGCCAGGAATAATTGCAGGGCAGCAAACGCGATATACACCACTTCACCCTCTCGCAGGCCATAGGCACCGAGACCCAGGCCTGACAACAGCAGCGCCAGGCACAGACTCGTGTGCAGCGGGCTGCGAAGACGCAGTCGCTGCCCCTTTTCCAGAATGACCAGCCAGCCCTGACGTGTGGTGGCCAACACCAGAATGCTCAAAGACAGCAGAAACACGGCGCGGTCCCGAATCGCGTCGGTCTGAGCCACGGCATTGGCCGGATCAGCGACCGGATGCATGGCCAGGGGCCACAACAGGTCCGACACGGCCATCAAAAGGCCAGTGCCGGCCACAGCATACATGGTTGCGCAGAACCAGCGGCCGAAGCGCCGGTGATCAAGTGCCCCCTTGCGGGTCCAGAGCGGGATCCAGAACAGAATCAGCGAACAGATGCCCGCCATCACATGAATCAGGAATGCGGATTGGTGCAACAGGTACATGACAAGCTCCTCTTGAAAGTTGCCATCATCCTCACTCACTGTCGGGGTCGACATAAGTGCCATCCGTCATCAAGATATCCATGACTTTCGACCTATGGGATCAGCACCCGGTGAGATGCATAATGCAGTAACAGACTCGCAGGACCGGGAGCCTTCATGAACACAGTCATCCACAGTGAAAATGCCCTGAGTTGGACCGGCGCAGTGGTGCTGGCCCTGGTCTCGGCACTTACACTGTACCTGCTGGCTGACCAGGGCAGCTCGAGTACCGAGCTCACGATCACCGGATTGCTTCTGGCTATGCAATGCGCCGCATTCGTTGCCCTGGTCGGTCCCTGGGTGCCCAAAAAATCAGCCCTGCAACAGGCTCTGTTCTGGGCCCAGGCGATCATCATCCTGCTCGTCTACAGCCGCATCGACAGTGGCTTCATTGCCATCCTGGGCATCGTCTGGATCGTGCAGGCCGGTGAGCTGTTCACGCCCCGCACCGCGAACTGGTTGCTTGCAGCCGCCATCAGCGCCTTCGCGCTCAGCCAGATGCTGCACTGGCAAGATCAACCGATGGACGGCCTCAGTAATGCGCTGACCCTGGGCCTGTTCCATGTCTTTGCCGCAGTGGTAACCCATCGCTTTCGTCGGGAACAGGCGCTGCGGGAGGAATCCGCCGCATTGAACCGCGAGCTGCTCGCCACGCGAGAGCTGCTGTCACAACATTCCCGGCAGAGTGAACGATTGCGCATCGCCCGCAACCTGCATGACCTTCTCGGGCATCACCTGACGGCATTGATCCTGCAACTCGAAGTGGCCAGTCACGTAGTCGACGATCCAGGCAGGGAGCGGGTGGAACAGTCACTGGCCCTGGCCAAGCTGCTGCTGAGTGACCTTCGGACCGCAGTCAGCGAGCTGCGCGATGAGGATGCAATCGACCTCCCCGAAGCGGTTGCACGCCTGACCACGGATCTGCCCAACCTGCACATCGAAACCGATTTCCATGACGCACCAGTCATCAATGACATCGAGGTGGCCGAAACCCTGCTGCGCTGCATCCAGGAAGCACTGACCAATGTCCTGCGGCACAGCAAGGCAGCACAATGCCGGATCGTGCTGGCCGAGCACTACAATCAGTACTTCCTGACTGTGCAGGACGATGGCGGTCCGTCGCATCAGGTCAAGCCCGGCAATGGCCTCACAGGAATCCGCGAACGGGTCAGCTCTCTCGGTGGCGAGGCACAATGGGATCAGAACAGGGAGGGCTTCCGTCTGCAGGTACGAATCCCGGTGGAGGCAGACTCATGACAATCCGGATCATGCTGGCCGAGGATCAGACCCTGGTGCGCGAGGGTATCCGCAGCCTGCTCGAACTCAGCGAACAGGTCGAGGTGGTGGGTGAAGTTTCCGATGGCAGCGAAGTGCTGGCAGGTGTCGAGCGCTTCCAACCCGATGTCTTGCTGCTCGACATCCGTATGCCAAAAATGAACGGCATCGAGGCCCTGCAGCAACTGCAGAAAGAGCATCGCATGGTACCCACCATCATCCTGACCACCTTCGACGACCACACACTGGTGCTGGAAGGCATGCAGGCCGGCGCTCGCGGCTACCTGCTCAAGGACGTCTCCCTCGACAGTCTCGTCCACGCCATCGAAACCGTGCACGCCGGCGACACCCTGGTTCAACCAGCCCTTACCGAGCGCATCCTGAAAGGACTCGGCAGCATGGAATCCCATTCCGACGACCACATGGAAGTGGACACCCTCAGCCAGCGCGAACTGGAGGTGCTGCGCCTGATGGCCGGCGGCTATAGCAACCGGGAGATATCCAGGGCTATGCACAAGTCGGAGGGGACGGTGAAAAACCAGGTGTCTTCCATTCTTGAAAAGTTGCGGGTAAGGGATCGGACGCAGGCGGTTTTGCGGGCCATCAATCTTGGGCTTTTGTAGGGCTTCGTAGCTCGCGCCTGAAGGATGGGTGGTCCGGGCCGGGACACGCTCAAGCACATCCCTGTGTCGCTCCTCGGTCGCCATCCATGGCGACCGAGGGTCCCTGCCCGGACCACCCATCCTTCAGACGCTGACTGCGAAGGTGGATTCTGGCGGGGGTCCCTCCAGCTGGCTGTGGTGCGCGAAGCGAGAAAAGGGGACAGATTTATTTTCTGGCTCTGCGCTCGGAGAATAAGTCTGTCCCCGTCATCACCCTTTCCCGAAAGTGGACGATGGCACCGGCGGTAGCGTCTTTCGG
>PWQG01000115.1 GCA_003556835.1 Gammaproteobacteria bacterium | reverse complement strand
GAAAAATAAATCTGTCCCCTTTTTCTTAATCTGTCCCCTTTTTCTTAATCTGTCCCCTTTTTCTTAATCTGCCCCCTTTTTCTTAATCTGTCCCCTTTTTCTTAATCTGTCCCCTTTTTCTTAATCTGTCCCCTTTTTCTTAATCGAACCGCCGGTCCCAGGTCTTGTAGCGCTTCCGGCAGTATTCGTCCAGGCTCTCGTAGTCACTGAAGAACAACTCGGCCCCCTCGTGGATCGGTTCATCGAGCTCGCAGAAGTCGTTGTCGTATTCCCGGCAAACAAAGGGACGTTTCTCGTAGATGCCACAGGCGCCATCGTTCTGCAGGTGCTGGCAGAGGCTGAGGATGTTGAGGAACCAGCCGTCCGCGTCCTTGAAAATGTTCACGTTCTCGTGGGACACCTGCCACAGGAGGTGATCGAACTCGGCTATCGAGCGTGGCGTATCGATGGACTGGTTGATCGAGTTGCAGCAGATGGATTGCGTGCAGCGACCGCATTTGTCGTCCATCGGTGCCGCTTCGGTGATGTCCTGTAGCTTGAGCATGGTGATGATCCGGATACGTTGAATCCTGTGATGAGTACGGCAAAATCAGACCGGGAGTGTGGTCACTGATCCGCGGACCGGCTATGTTTCCACAGTGATCCAGGGATGACAAGGAGGGGATATGGACCATCCGCAAATTCTTCATCATGGTGCTGCCGAAGGTGTGACGGGAAGTTGCCATCGTTACCAGGCAAGCCCGCACAGCCACCTGCTCATCGACTGCGGCCTGTTCCAGGGCCAGTGCGAGGCGGATGACGCGCTGGCGCAACACCGCGTCGACTTCGACCTGTCCGCAGTGCGCGCATTGGTGGTCACCCATGTGCACATCGACCACATCGGCCGTCTGCCCTACCTGCTGGCCGCCGGTTTCAAGCAACCCATCTATTGCAGTGAGCCCAGCGCCCGGCTGTTGCCCCTGGTCATCGAAGACGCGCTCAAAGTCGGTTTCACCCGCGACCGGGCCCTGATCGAACGCTTTCTCGAACGGGTCGGGGGCCTGCTTCGTCCCTTGCCCTACGATCAATGGCAGTTGGTCGCCGAGGACGCCACGCAGTCCACCCGCATCCGCCTGCAACGCGCTGGACATATACTGGGCTCGGCCTATGTCGAGATCGATACATATTGGCCGGAATCGCAAACGCAAACGCAAGCGCAAGCGCAACAGCAATTCGTGACAGAGCGGCGTCACCGCACGGTCTTCTCCGGCGATCTGGGCGCCCCATACGCACCACTGCTGCCCGCGCCAAAAGCGCCCGAATACGCCGACACCCTGGTGATCGAAAGCACCTATGGCAACCGCCGCCATGAGAATCGTCAGACCCGGCGCCAGCGCCTCCGACTGGCACTGGAGCACGCCCTGGCCAACCGAGGTACGGTGATGATCCCGGCCTTCAGCATCGGACGGACCCAGGAATTGCTTTACGAACTCGAAGACCTGATCCACGAAAATGGCGGAAAGGAGCGCAAGGAGCGTAAAGAGAGCGAAGAGTGGGAGGAGTGGAAAGAAGGTGAGGAGCAGGAACAACAGGAACAACAGGAACAACAGGAACAACAGGAACAACAGGAACAACCGTGCAGCCCCCTGGACTGGTCGCAATTGCAGATCATTGTCGATTCGCCCCTGGCCGCAAAGTTCACCCGGGTGTACCGGCAACTGCGCCCCTTCTGGGATGCCGAGGCCATGGAGCGAGTGCAAGCGGGCCGCCATCCCCTGGATTTCGATCAGCTGCATACCGTCGACAGCCATGAGGAGCATGTGCGACTGGTGACGGCACTGGCCGAAACGCGACAACCCGCCGTGGTACTGGCCGCCAGTGGCATGGCCGCCGGAGGACGTATCGTCAATTACCTGCGGGCCATGCTGGGTGATCCCGCACACAGCGTGTTGTTTGTCGGATACCAGGCGGCTGGCACAACGGGACGGGCACTGCAGCAACTGGCCGATCGTCGACGGGATCCGGCCGCATGGCGGGAAGGCGAGCAGGTCACGATTGAGGGCCGTGAATATCCGGTTCGTGTTCGTATCGAAACCATTGGTGGCTATAGCGCCCACGCCGACCGGGAAGATCTACTCGACTTCGTCCGTGGCATGTCGCCCCGGCCCCGACAGATCCGTGTAGTGCATGGAGATCAGTCTGCACGGCAGGGCCTGGCTGATGCCCTGATCGACCTTTATGCCGGGGAGCCGGTCGACATCCAGCTGCCGCAACAGTCCTGAGGCAAGGATCAACCACGCAGGAGACAGAATCCGGTTAAGTGTGTGCCGCTAGCCGCCCAAGCGCAGCGCTTGACTATATGGCGCTGGCGCGCACGTCTTCCTCGTCCCCGGCCGGGGTCATGAACAGGTACAGCAGGAACACTGCGAGAATGCCCAGGAACATGATGCCCTGATGAATAACCAACAGCTCGCCGGCCAGGCCGATCAGTCCCATTATGATGGCTGCAAAATGGATGATCACTACGGCACGACGGGGACTGTAACCGCGAGCCAGCAGGTGATGATGCAGGTGATCCCGCCCGGGCTTCAATGGGGAGCGACCGCGCATGGGGCGGCGGATCAGCAGGCTCAGGGTATCAATGAGCGGAATCGCGAGGAACCATAGAGCGGTGGTCGGGGCGATTATGGCGTCCGGGCCCTGGGTGGCTGAAATAAGCAGCCAGGCGAGAAAGAAACCGAGCAATGTACTGCCGCCGTCACCCATGTACACCAGCGCACTCTTGCGTCTCAGGAAGCGGAAATTGAGAATCAGGAAAGCGAGCAGGGCGGCAATCAGCATCTGCTTGAACGCCAGATCGGCGCTATGACCCGCAATTACCGCTGCAGCGACCAGACAAAGCAGGCAGATGGTGGCCAGTCCGCCTGCCAGGCCATCCAGGCCGTCGCTCATGTTCACGGCATTGATCACACCCACTGTGGCAAACAGTGTGAAAGGCACCGCCAGCAGGCTCAGCCCAATGCTGCCATTAAAAGCGATATCACCCAGGGAATTGATACGTACGTCCGCCACGTAAATCATCAGCAGGGCGGCGAG
>PWQG01000380.1 GCA_003556835.1 Gammaproteobacteria bacterium | reverse complement strand
GGACGACTTTCCTGCAGCAATTTCTCCACTTCACTGCCCAATTGCTCGATCTGGTTCATGGCCGAGATGGCACTGCTCAGCAGCGGATCGGCATGCTCTTCAATCTGCGCTTCCAACAAAGCCAGCACCCGATTGACACGGGTACCCGCCTCCACGAGATCCTGAACACCGTCACGCAGCACATCCTGCTGCTCCAGCAACACCCCGCTCATGGCATCCAGATTGCCCAGCACCTGGGTGAGGTACTCGGTGTTCTCCTCCGACAACACCCGATTGGCGCTTTCCATCAATGTGGTCATGTTTACCAGCAGTTCGTCACTGCTCAGGCGCAATTGCGACATGGGTGATGGCTCGGCCTCGATGACCGGAATCTGTCCGGGCGATGGGTCGAGCAGCGGACTGTCCCCGTCGCCATGACTCAATTCGATTCCGGTAGCCCCGGTGATGTTGAGCAGTGTCAGCCTGGCTCGCGTTCCCTCCCGGATCCCGACATCCGACGATATCCGAGCTTGCGCCCATACACGGCCCGGGTCATTCGGGTCCAGGTTCAGGCTCTCCACCTCTCCCACCCGAATACCGCTGTATTGCACAGGACTGCCCGCAGTGAGACCGCTCACCCGCTCCTGGAACAGGATGTCATAGCGCTGATATTCACGCGTCATGCTGCCCGAAAGCCACAGCGTGAAAACCAGAGCCGCAGCGCCAACACTCAGCGTGAACAGCCCGATCAGGATATGATGTGCACGTGTTTCCATAAACTTCTCAACCTGTATGCCCGCCGGCATGATCGGCAGCCTGTGCCGCCGCCCGACCGCGCGGGCCGTGGAAATAATCCTGTATCCAGTCATCCTTTGTGGCGGCCACGACATCGAGGCTGTCGGCCACCAGCACCTTCTTCTGCGACAGCACCGCCACGCGGTCGCAGCTTGTATACAGCGTATCCAGATCATGCGTGACCAGGAAGACTGTCAGATTGAAGGCATTACGCAAGGTAATCAACAGTTGATCAAAGGCGGCGGCGCTGATCGGGTCGAGTCCCGCCGTGGGCTCATCCAGAAACAGCAGGTCCGGATCCAGCGCCAGGGCGCGGGCCAGGGCCGCACGCTTGATCATGCCCCCCGACAGCTCGGTCGGCGCCAGCGCACCGGCATGGGCCGGCAGACCGGTCAGGGCCAGTTTCACCGTGGCCAGATCTTCCGCCTCGCGGCGCGGCAGCTTAGCGTGCTCCATCAAAGGCAGGGCCACGTTTTCCAGCACAGTCAGTGAAGAAAACAGCGCACCCTGCTGAAACAGCACGCCCACACGATGCTTGAGCCGGGCCCGCTCACGCTCGTTGAGACCACGCTGCTCCTCTCCCAGCAAGCGGATCTCACCCGAATGCGGCGCCTGCAGGCCGACAATCGAGCGCAACAGCACGGATTTCCCCGAGCCCGATCCTCCCACCACGCCAAGGATCTCGCCCCGCTTCACGTCCAGATCAAGGTCTTCATGCACAACCTGGTCGCCGAAGCGGTTGCACAGTCCACGGACGCTAATTACCAACTGATCCCTCACCAGCCCATCTCCATGAAGAACAGGGCCGCGATGGCATTCAGCACAATCACGGCGACAATGGATTGCACCACCGCCGAGGTGGTGTGTTCGCCCACCGAGCTGGCACTGCCGCTGACCTTGAAACCTTCGAGGCAGCCGATCAGGGCGATGGCGACCGCAAATACCGGCGCCTTGCTCAGCCCCAGAAGCAGGTGACGAACCGGGATCTCCTGCACAATCGCCATATAGCGGGTAAGACTGATGTCGAGCGACATCAGGGCCACGGCCGCGCCACCCGCCAGACCGGCCAGGACCGCCAGGAACGACAGCAGGGGAAGGACAATGAGCAAAGCCAGCAGGCGCGGCAGCACCAGCAGCTCCATGGCACTGAGCCCCTGAACATGGATCGCGTCCAGCTCTTCATTGACCTTCATGGAACCGATCTGGGCGGTGAAGGCACTGGCGGTGCGCCCGGCCAATAGAATGGCCGCCAACAGCACGCCAAGCTCGCGCATGAACGCGTAGCCCACCAGATCCACCGTATAGATGGTGGCGCCGAATTCGCGCAGCACGGTGGCTCCAAGGAAGGCCACCACAGCACCGATGAGAAAATTCAGGAGCAGTACAATAGGTACGGCATTGAGCCCGGTCTGATGCAGCTGCGCCACCAGAGCGGTATAACGCCAGCGCCATGGCCGGGGCAGATCCACAAAAAGAGTGGCCAGTGCTTTTCCCATAAAACCCAGGAACAGTTGCACACTTTGTTGACTGCGGATCATCGCCGCACCAAGCCGTGCCAGATGATCGCCTATCCGGTAGGTGCGGCGCTCGCTGGGCGGCGTCTGTTCACTCATGGCATCAGCCACGGCAGCCAGCAGCGCATGGCGTTCGCCGGAAAGTCCGTTCGCTTCTTCCAGTAACTCCCGCAGACGGGAAGCGCCAAGTGCCTGCACCAGCAGGGAAGCGCCGGCGGTATCCAGCCCGGTCAATGCGCTGGCATCGAGCCGACTGGCAGACACCGTAGCGCGCCCGATCCGCGCACGTAACTTTCGGTAATGAGCAAGCGTCCAGTCACCACGCAAATGGAGACAATCACGCTCGGTTTCCAGTGGCAGTTTGTCAGTCATGGAATCGTCGATCTGTGATGCACTCCGGATACTGCGGGTTTACATGGGCTACGGGAAATCCCTAGAATGCAGTATACACTCAACCAGGGACGAACCATGAAAGATTTCAGCCTGAGCCATGTGATGGGCCTGCTCTCGCGGACCATGCCTTTCCTGATCTTCCGTTTCCTAATCTATTTTGGCATCACCATTGCCTATGTACTGATCACCGGCGTGGGTGCCGGCATCGGTTACGGTGTCGGCTCCATCGGCGGCTCCGGACCGGCCGGCGGCATGTGGGGCGGTATCATCGGCTTCAGCACGGCGGGCGTGATCATGTACCTGCTGCGTGAATACCTGCTGTATATGGTCAAGGCCGGCCATATCGCGGTGATGGTGGAACTGATGGAAGGCAAGACCCTGCCGGAGGGCCGCAGCCAGATTCAGCACGCCCAGGCCGTGGTGCGCGAGCGCTTTGCCGAATCCTCGGTGCTCTTTGGCCTTGACCAGTTGATCAAGGGCATCCTCAAGGCTTTCAACCGCCTGTTCTTCAGCGCCACCAGCCTGCTGCCCATCCCCGGCGTCCAGGGACTGGCCAAGTTCATCAACACCGTGGTCACCCTGTCGTTGACCTACCTGGATGAAGTGATCCTGGCCTACAATATGAAAACGCGCTCGGACAACCCCTGGAAATCCAGCCAGACCGCATTGGTGTTGTACGCCCAGAACTACAAGACCTTTCTCAAGAACGCCGTCTGGCTTGCTTTCTTTGTCTGGGGGCTGAGCTTTCTGGTCTTTCTGCTCATCCTGGGCCCGGTTGCCGGCTTTGTGGCCCTGTTCCCGGGTACGGCCGGCCCGCTGACCCTGATCTTTGCCCTGGTCTTCACCTGGGCGGTGAAGCAGGCGGTGATCGAACCGTTTGCCATGACCGCACTGATGCAGGTCTATTTCAAGGTTACCGAAGGTCAGGAGCCGAACCCGGAATGGGAGGCCAAACTGGACCAGGCTTCGGGCAAGTTCCGTGAGCTCAAGGACAAGGCCGCCAACTGGCGCCCGACACAGGCGCGCGAGGAGGCCGGGACGGAACCGGCCAACACACCTCCCCCGAGTGCCTGACGCCGGCATTCCGGGGCCTCTGCCCAGGCATGAGACTCCGGAGTCGGGTCGGCGACCCAGGAATACCTGGTCAATTCAGTTACGGTTCAGCCTGACTGTGCTATTGCTGATAGGGTAATTCCTGCACAGGAGGGAACGCCATGCCACGACGCTCCGGATTGACCGGCCTGTTGCTCGCAGGCGTCAGCGGCTCACTGGTTGCCACGCTGCACGCCGGCCAGGCGCCAGTAGACCACGAAGTGGAAGGCGCGCTGGAACCACCCGTTCGTGTGACCGGCACCGCTGCCCTCCCGCAGGAGCCAGGCCTCAGTGAAGCGCACCTGGATCAGCTTCTTGCACCGATTGCCTTATACCCCGACAGCGTGCTGAGCCAGATCCTGGTGGCTTCCAGCCATCCGCTGGATGTGGTGGAGGCTGACCGCTGGCGTCAGGCCAATCAACACCTTGATGCCGAAGACGCCATCGCCGCGGCAGAGACACGGGACTGGCATCCCTCGGTCAAGGCCCTGCTGCCCTTCCCCGACCTGTTGTCCCGCATGAGTGCTGACCTGCAATGGACCCGGGACCTGGGAGAGGCCTTCGTGCTCGCCGAAAGTGATGTTATGGAGCGTATACAACATTTACGCCACGACGCCTGGGATACGGGGCATCTGCGCGGCGATGCCGACACCCGGGTCGTGCGACGCACGGACGCCATCTATGTCGAACCGGTAGTGCGCGAGGTGGTGCGGCTTCCGCAGTATGAGCCCCGCCGAGTATACAGCAGCGGAAGCTGGTCTTCCCACCCTCCGGTCAGCTGGCATTCGACCCGCACCACCATACGACGCGACCCCATCATCCATTGGGGCCCCGCGGTATCGGTTTCGCATCACCATTACCACAGCAACGTGGTCTGGCCGCAGCGACGCGTTGTGGTCGTGCATTCGCCGCCCCGTCGTCACCGAAACAACATCATCCGGCACGATACCACCCGGGTGATCAGCAAGCCGGGATACTACAGCGGCATCAACCGAAGCCGATCCAGGCAGTCACACACATCCATCCACATACGCAATGACATCTCGCTACCGTACCGGTCCACTCCCCGGTATGGCGGCTCACGGCACATCCGCAAGGCAACCGACAACCGGCCAGCCTGGAACCGGAACCACCGCAGCAACCGGGATCAAAGAAACCGCCAGCACCGCCGGGAAGTGCAGTCCGAGTGGCGCCAACGGGTCAATCCGCAGCGCAGCGAACGCCGCAACCACCAGGAGCGGAATAGGAAGGAGCAGGAAAGTCGCCGCAATCGCCGTCAGGGCAGCGAGGCGCGCACCCGCAATACGCGTCGCTCCGGCATGGCCAGCTCACACCGCGAGGCAGGAGTCAGCCAGCGTCGTATCCCCTGATCCGGCCAGCGCATTGTCCACTGTCCGCATCTGCACTATGATCAGCGGATCGTTTCAACAATCACAACAGACAAGCAGGGGAAAGGCATGAAACAGAGATTACTAGGCCAGGGCGCGGCCATCGCGCTGCTGTTCGCCGCCATGGCGGTGCAGGCGGACAGCCCGTTGCAGATGATCGATCCGGGTCACTTCAATATCGATCAGGATGAAATCGGCACCATCCGGGAACAGATGCAGGCGGCGGTCGACGGGGACCATATTGCCGGTGCCCTGCTGCTGGTGGGCAATAGCGATGGCATCGGCCTGCTCGAGACGGTAGGCACCCAGGGCCCGGATGATGACCGCGCCGTGGGCACCGACACCATCTTCCGCATTTATTCCATGACCAAACCCGTGGTCAGCGTGGCCGCAATGTCCATGGTCGAGGATGGCCTGCTGAGCGTAGACGATCCGGTGGGCGACTACATCCCGCAGTTCAGTCAGCTCGAGATCATTGACCAGGAAAGCGGCGAGACGCGGCCGGCGCAGCAGGTGATGACCGTGGAACACCTGCTCACACACCAATCGGGGCTGGTGCAGTCCATTTTTGCCACCGGCACCGATCTGGGCCGCATGTACGAGGAAAACGTGCGCACCGACGGCAGCATGACCACACTGGAAATGGCCGAAAGCATCGGCGGGCTGCCCCTGCTGTTCGAACCGGGCACCGCCTGGCACTACGGTCACTCCACCGATGTACTGGGCGCCGTGCTGGAAGTGGCAGCCGGTCAACCACTGGACCAGATTCTCAATGAGCGTATTTTTGATCCCCTGGGCATGGCCGAGACGACTTTCTATGTACCTGCCCCGGAAGCGCACCGCATCGCTGAGCCAATCCATGGTGAGATGGCTGACAATACCGAAGTACGCCCGATGCTGTCCGGTGGCGGTGGCCTGAATTCCACCACTGAAGATTATGTGCGTTTTGCGACCATGCTGCTCAACCAGGGTGAATACGAAGGCGCGCGCATCATCAGTGAAGACACCCTGGCCTGGATGAGCGAGGAGCGCATCACCGGGGACGTGTCTCGGGAGCATTTCTTCTACGGAAATCGCGGCGGCTGGAGCATGGGTTTCCATCTGCAGCCGGTCGATGAGGCCCGCCCGGACGGCCCGATGAACATCGGCTGGCGTGGCATCGGGGGCACTCTGTTCGTGGTGGATCATGAAAACGATTTCTTCATGCTCTACATGGAACAGAAGCGTGGCGGCCCCCAGGGGGCCCCTTTCAGTAATAACATCGCACAACGTATGGTCTACGAGGCAATTGCCGATTAGCGGGCCATGCGGATGATGAGCCGACCTGCGGGTCGGCTTTTTATTGCCTGTAGTTCCGCTGGTACACCTCTTTCCCCATATATCGGATCTGCTGATCCACCATCCAGTCCATGACGTCCAGCATCGGCGCGTACCGGCCCGGCACTTTTTCGACAAGTTCCAGTGTATGCACAATCGCCTCCAGTGTGGACAGGGCGTCGGCGACACGACTGCTGCGGATCCGGTAGCGTGATGGAGGCGCATCATGAATGGCAAAACGGGGCAGCGCAGACAACCAGGGCATTTCATGCAGCAGGCGCCGGCTCTTGCGCCAATTGGCGTCAACAAACACAAGGGGACGCTGCGGGGCCTCCGCCAGCGCTTCAACCGGCTCGGCCTGTTCTCCAGGATAGATCAGCGCCGGAGCTTCGCGTTGCCAATCAACGGGGTCCTGAAAATCGGCGCTCCCCGCCTCCACCGTGTAAAGCTGGCAGTCACCCAGGCTCAGCGCGGCTATCCCTGCCGTATTGAGCGGGTGCCGGCTCTCACCAGACTCCTGCAGGATGCGCACAGGCCACTGATTGCGCAACTCAGGAAGCAGATCGCAATAACACACCACGCTAGGGCGATGGCAATTCTGGCATTCGGTTCGACTCATAACCGCCAAGTATAACAGGGGCACCACACCCTCCGGCATGAAGAGCCGTTCAAAATAGGGTGATTACCGGCTTATTGGCGCGCCTGTGAGTCGATACCATTGATCAACCCAATCGCTGCACCCGTTACAGGCCTGCAATGTGAATCAGAATCAAATTCCACCCGACTTTCCCAGACTCAGTGCCGGCATCATCGAACTGCGGACCGACAACTGGACTGCCAGCGTTGCCGACAAGGTGATCAAACTGACCTATCTGGAATTCCGGCTGCTGCAAGAGCTGATCCGTGCGCGGGGCACAGTGCTGACCAGGGAAGATTTACTGCAGACCATATGGGGCCACGAGAACATAACGTCCCTGGAGACCCGCACGGTTGACGTCCACATGGCCAGGCTCCGGAAAAAACTGGGCGCAGCAAGCAGCCATCTGATCACTGTACGAAAGGTGGGATATCGCATCGATATTGCGCCCGAATGGATCCATCACGCCTCTCAACGGATGCGGGAATGACAGAACCCGGTGCGGGACAGACATGCAACCAACTCTCTTCCCGGTCGGAACGCCGATAGCGAACCCTTTCATACTCGATGAAACCGGCTGAGCAAATCACCCGGAATGACCGGGCATTATGGATGGAGCACCCGATGCAGGTATGCAAACCGCGATCAACGATGGCCTTTAACAATGCCGCATACAGCCCGCGGCGACGGAAAGCGGGGAAGATACTACAATCGTAAATATAGATCTCTTCTTCGGCAAGAATCAGACGGCAATTGATCTCTTCAACAAAGCAGGCACCTTCAGCGACCCAACCGTACCCTGCCAGCTCTCCCTCAACCAATACGACAACACAACTTCGACCCGGCTCATGGAACCGAAGATCGAAGTGTTTGTCTGGAAAGCGTTCACAAAGCATGCGAAAACGCGGATCATTGCCGTCGTCAATATCCACGATGCAGCAGCGGTCATCCACTGCGGTCGTCAACGGCGGGCGCAGGGGCGCCATCTGGCGGAGAAACACAACGGTGTCATCAACCGCATTACCACTGATCCGTTTCCTGGCACTCCTGGCGAACCCGGCCAACACCCGGTTTACCTGCTTCCTGAACCTGGCGCTCCAACCGGAAGGCACTACGCTCAAGCCTTGATCATACCGGTCCGGATCGCATAACGCACCAGATTGGCGACCTTGTGCATGCCCAACCTCTGCATGATGCGACCACGATGCGACTCTGTGGTTTTCACGCTGATGAACAGCAGCTTCGCGATGTCCTTGGTGGTGTGCCCCTCGGCAATAAGTTGTAGCACCTGGCGCTCTCTATCGCTAAGCACTTTGCGTTTGTTGTCCCCACGGGAAGCATAGGCTTTCACCACAGCATCAGATATCCCCGGACTCAAATACACCGATCCGCGACCCACCTCTTTGAGCGCCGTGAGCAGATCAGAAGCCGCTTGTGACTTGAGCACGAAACCACGAATACCTGCCTGCAACGCATCGATGACACATTCGTCGTCATCATACATGGTCAGGAGAACCACTTTGGTGCCCGGTGACTTTCGATGAATATCACATGCCGAATCAATACCATTCAGCAAGGGCATACTGTAATCCACGATGGCGAGTGCCGGCTTGAGCTGCCTGGCGAGACGGACCAACTGATGCCCGTCCTCGGCTTCCCCCACCACTTCATACCCTGCCGTCTCCAGCAAACGCACCAGGCCCTGACGGAACATCTGGTGATCATCCGCGACCACTACGCGTCTATCATTAGTTGTTTTCATACTGGCACCTCCACAGTGACGGTACAGCCCTGACCAGGATCAAACTGTACATAAAAGGATCCCTGCAACGCATGGACGCGTTCACGTATACCGGTCAAACCCAAACCATCTCTGGTTACCGGGCTACCATTTCTGGCTTTCATGCCAATCCCGTCATCACTGACAGTACATATCACCGAAGAAGAATTCTTCCGAAGACGGATCAGCACATTAGACGCACTGGCATGGCGGCTTGCATTAACCAGGGACTCCTGTACCGCTCGATATATAAGTATTTTTTTATCCCATGTAATTCTTTCCAGATGATCCAATGAAAGATCCACATGAAAGCCGTAACGATCCTGCGCCCCGCTGGCCAACTGCTCCAGGGCAGGAACGAGCCCTTCCTGTTCCAGGACAAGGGGACGGATTTCATGAGACAGGTCTCGCATCTGTTTGCGGATCCCGTCGAGATGACTCCGGATTCGTGTCAAACGCTCGGAGAGGTCGCTTCCATCCGACCGGTCGAGCTCGGCAAGCTCCAGATATACAACGGCGAGCATCTGTGACGATTCGTCGTGGAGCCGTTGGGCAATCCTCCTTGACTCCAGCTCGATGACACTCTGGATTCGCACGACACTGCTGTAACTGGAATTTTTCCTATTGCTCCGCTTGGGAACAGAGTTGGAGTGTCCCACCCTTGGTGGCAACTCTTGCCGATCGCTAACGAATCGGTTTTCCACGCTCGGGGAACTTCTCATGATGTATCTCCTGTAAGGTCATTTCCGATAAAGAATACAGGGTCATCCTATGTGCTCTCCCCAACCATCCTCCGTTCGTTATCACACATATGGAAAAAATCAATCAGAGTTTTCCTGAAACACCCCGATCCTGACAGTGACGCAGGTTCCGTCCGGATCACTTGAGATGCCGATTTCATCGGCCAGCTGCTGGATTCCGTACAGCCCCATTCCCGGGGAACCCGAAGAGCCCGGATAGCGCCCGCCGCTCATCGCTTTTTTTATATCAGCGATCCCAGGCCCGGAATCCATGGCAGTGACAACCACCTGCGGCCCCTCAATTCTGTTTTCAACATTAAGCTCAATTTCCCCGCCCCCGGCGTACAGCAACAGGTTGCGGCACAGCTCGGAAATTACGGTGTTCAATATGAGCAGACGGGTATCGCTACAACCTGAAGCCCGGGCAACCCTGGTTCCCAGTTTCCGGGCCCGGACAATGTCTTCCGCACACTCGATATGGATAGCACTTCCTGCGCGCTCCTTACTGCTCCTGTCATACAGAAGCGATGCTGCAGGAAAGTTTACTTGCGGAAGGGCTTCCGATGTATTCAGGCTCATGACAGTTATCCACATCCAGGTTCACGTAACATTTTGCGTGTATTACATGGTACAGAATCGTGTCATTGCCCCGGATAGGTATAACCCCTCAAAAACCGCCCTTAAAACAGCGTATACAGATTGGATCACAGGTTTTTCCATCGTTACATGAACGTTACATAGTACAGGGGATTTACAGGCAATATTGGGGTCTTACCCAAAACGCGCACCATGGATCCATACCGATCCGGTGCATAACTAACCGCCGCCGCACTACCTGGAGTACCGCTTGATGAAGTTACACACCAACGGCAGTCGTCCCACGCTCATTCTTGCGAGCACGTTCACCCTTATGCTTCCCCTCATAGCCAGCGCCACCGACAATCCGGGGGGCTTCATAGAGCCAATAACAGGTCAGTCCACACGACCGACTCTGACACAAAGCCAGATCAAGGAGTTCCTTCCGGACCGGGGGGAGTTTACGTTCCCATCGCCCTACAACACCAGGGGCATCCGCCTGACCACCGACAGCGACTGCGGAGGACAGGATTGTGTCGCTTATGCGGGATACTCCTACTGGCGCAATATCAACAACCACACTGGACAGGATACCCTGCTTGCCTTTGTGGGACTTAACCGACATCAGGGGGGTCAAGGGCCGACACTTTTCGAATACCACAAGACCGACGGAACATTGCAATCCCTGGGCCCCATATTCGACGAAGACCACTCCATGAGTTGGTATACGGGTGAGGGCTGGTATTTCAGCGCCTCCAGCCCCGACACCCTTTACGTCAACGACCGCAGCAAGATCATGCGGGTCAATGTCCGGACCCAGGCCATGGAAACGGTGATGGACATTCGCGCGGAAGCAGGCTCCGATTACCGGATAGGCCAGGTGCATTCCAGCGACGATGACAACGTGCATTCGGCGACTGTGCAGGACGCCAGCAACTCGTCGGCACTGGGCTGCATGGTATATACCGAGGACATGGGCCGGTACCAGTTCTTTGCCCGAAAAGGTCCGTTCGACGAATGTCAGGTTGATCGCAGTGGACACTGGCTGGTGATCAAGGAAAATGTCGATGGCCAGAACGGCGAGGATAACCGCATCATCCACATCGATTCCGGTCACGAGCGTTTGCTGCTGGATCAGGATGGCGCGGCTGGCCACTCCGACCTTGGCTACGGAACAATGATAGCCGCAGACAACTGGGCAAACGAAGCCAATGCCTGGAAGCTGTGGAACTTTGAAGAAGAAAACCTGACCGGATCCGTCATGTACCATAACCATGATTGGGGTGCTTTCGCACCGTCCCATGTCAGCCACAGCAATGCCCGTCCCGATGTGCCTGTCGAGCAACAGTACGCCTGCGGAAGCAGCGCGAACAGCAGCAATCCTCCACATGCCAACGAGGTAATCTGTTTTGGCCTGGATGGATCACTGGATACGATGGTCGTTGCGCCAGTCATGACGGATCTTGATGCTAGCGGTGGACCTCATGCCTATGGCAAACGTCCGAAAGGCAATCTGGACGTCACGGGCCGCTATTTCTTCTGGACCAGCAATACCGGCGGGGATCGGCTTGACGCCTTCATAGTCCGGGTTCCGTCACTGCTGGAATCTGGCGATTCCACGCCCACCGACTCCGACAGCGGAGACAGCACGGACAGTGGAGATACCACTGAAACCGAAGATACCACGGACACGTCCACCGATGAGACGGTTGATACGGCTCCATCCGGAGGCTCGACGTTCTGGTCGAATCTGGTCAATGCCGCTGTGACGGATGAAACGCTGACCAAGACCGGTGGCTGTAACGGCTGCGGGGACGCTGGAGCCGTTTCCGGCGATCAGCTGCTGGAAGGTGATGGACAGTTCTCGTTTACTGCCACAGATGATCAACGGATGAT
>PWQG01000450.1 GCA_003556835.1 Gammaproteobacteria bacterium | reverse complement strand
GGGCCAATTCAGCCAGCACCCGTTCCGGCGGCGATCCGCACCGAAACGACAGCAGATGTCGCACATCCTGCGCCGAACAGGTTGGCAGAGAACATGCTCGTGTGGTGCAATCCATCGCTCCCGAAGGATGGGAACGACCAGCCAGGCGGGCGCGGCATGCGTCATCGTCATGGCGGTAGCGTGCCCGAAGCCGCAGCCCAAAGCGATTCCTTGGAGTTGTCCCGCTTCAATGGACAGGTTCAGGCTTGGGTGAAGCCATCGCCTGATCGTATTGCTTCTCGAACTGCATCGGCAAGCGGCTGCTAGAGACCTACCTGCGCCAGCCCTACGGGTTCTTCCTCGACCGCCACAGCGGCGACATTGCCAAGAACATCCTCTCCACGGTGACCAGCTCGTACCGCAGGTCTTCCGTCCCGGCATGCAGATGGTCGCCTACAGCGTCGTTATCCTGCTGATCGTGGTGGACTCTTGGTTGGCACTTGCCGTGGCCGTGGTGATCGGCGGCATGTATGCACTCATCTTCGATGCCGTGCGCGGCATCCTCGGTCGGGCGGGACGCGACCTCGCCCACCTCTCCCGCTTTCGCTCCGCTTTGGGACATCCTCGCTCCATTGGTGGCACTGAGTTGATCCAGCTTCCCGCAGATGTCCGAGCCTGAAGTGCAATTGGACAAACCGCCCATTCGGCGGCTTTTCGATAAAGCCTTTGGCGGGGCCTCCAGCCGCGTGTTTCGCGGCATGG
Organism: Gammaproteobacteria bacterium; assembly: GCA_003556835.1. GTDB lineage: Bacteria > Pseudomonadota > Gammaproteobacteria > Pseudomonadales > Pseudohongiellaceae > PWQG01. Next base: position 2,343 of record PWQG01000450.1, on the reverse strand, counting down.
CAACACTTGCGCTTGGCAGCGGCTTCGCGCGTCTCATCGGGGTCGCGTCTATTCCCCTCCTCACCCGCCTCTACAGCCCTGAGGATTTCGGCGTCCTGGCGGTGTTCACGGCCATCGTGTCCTTGCTGGCTCCGATCGTGACACTTCGCTACGTGCTTGCTATGCCGTTGCCCTACCGCGATGGTGTCGCCATCAATCTGGTGGCCCTTTCCTTGCTGCTCATGGCTTGTAGTACGGGACTGATGGCTATTGCCCTTTGGTGGCTAGCTCCGCCCGTTGTAGGGTACTTCTCCGTGGAAGCGCTGCTTCCCTGGTGGTGGCTCATCCTTGTCGGCGTCGTGGCGGCAGCCGGCTATGAGCTGCTCACGTATTGGGCTATGCGCGAGCGCAACTATAAGGTCATCGCCACTACCAAAGTGTGGCAGAGTGCTGCCGGTTCAATCGTCAAAATTGGCCTTGGCTTTCTGGCCCTGAAACCAGCGGGTCTGCTGCTCGGGCAGGTCGTTGCTCAAGGTGGGGGAGTTGGGGTTCTCTGGCGCAGCTTCGCCAAGTCATTACGCGCCAATTGGAAGCACGTGCGGCTGTCCATTATGCGGAAGGTCGCATGGCGCTATCGCGGCTTCGCCCAGTATCGAGTGCCCTCGCAATTCCTTCTCGTGTTCTCCAGCCAAGCTCCTCTTCTATTCATGGCCCTGCTTTTCGACGCAGATACCACGGGGCAGCTCGCGCTCGCCATCATGGCCGTGACTCTTCCTGTGGCTCTGCTCGGACGCACGACAGCCAAGGCGTTCTATGCAGAGGCTTCAAAACTTGGCTCTAAACAGCCGCTTGCCGTCCGCGCCATGCTCCTTGATGTGCTCAAGCGCCTGGCGTTGCTCGCTGTAGCCCCGGCGCTACTCCTGATCTTCTTCGGCGCTGAGCTGTTCCCCCTTGTTTTCGGTGAGACCTGGGATCTGGCTGGCGCGTTCGCCTCAAGCCTAGCAACATTCATGTTGTTCCAGTTTCTGCAGACCCCTGCTGCACACGTATTCTACATATTCGACGGACAGCGCCCTCTACTTCTTCTGAATATTCAGCGAACACTTCTGATCGTCGCGATCTTCGGTGTCACGCACATGCTGGAATGGTCCGCCGTTGCGGCAATCTGGTGCTATTCGCTGGTGTTGTCGGTGCATTATGCCCTGAGTATTGTGTACGCCGTGCGCTTCATCCCCAACAAGGCTAAAAGCTGATGGAACTTCGTATTGTCGGGCCCAACACACGGAACGATTCAGTGACTGCTTGGATTCAAGAATCAAGTGCAACAGTTTTCCGAGGGCCTGAAGCTCCTCGGCCATGGCTTCCTCAAGCGTGGCGAAGCCCAAGGCCTTTCGAGGCCGCTGGTTCAATGCTCGCTCAAGTCGGCGGTCTTGGGCATGAACTCACGCAGCAAGCCGTGGAAGTAGTCCAAAGATTGGAGCCCACCCCAACCAGCCCTATGATTCAGAAGGCTCCGTAATGCAAGACGCATCGGAAGTTGGTCCCACAAGCGTGGGAAATGCATTGACCATTGCACCTGCACGCCTTGCCGGTATAGTGCGGCTCTCGGGCGCCAAGAACGCAGCTCTCAGGCATCTGGCAGCTAGTCTCCTGACCGATGAGCCGCTGACGCTTACGAACTACCCCGCCAGCCTGTTGGACGCTCAGATTCATGTTGAGATGCTCCAATTGCTTGGCAAGCGAGCCGAAGTACAGCGCCATGATAAGATAAAGCTTTCTGAAAACTCACCGCCCCCTTCGCGCCTCGAGTGGCACGGGCGATCCATTCGCAACACTCTGTTGATTCTGGGAGCGCTGTTGGCTCGTACTGGCGCTGGGGCGGTGCCCCTGCCGGGTGGCTGCAAGCTCGGTGATCGTCAGTATGACCTGCATGTGATGTTGTTAGAACGCCTAGGTGCCGAGGTCTGGGAGGAGGGCGAAATTCTTTGGGCCGCCGCCCCGCAAGGGCTGACCGGCGTTGATATTCACCTGCCAGTCCGTTCGACCGGAGCAACCGAAAATGCCCTTCTGGTCGGTAGTCTTGCTCGCGGCGTTACGCGCATATGGAATCCCCATGTCCGCCCGGAGATCCTTGATCTCATTGCGCTCCTGCGCAAGATGGGCGCCCGCATCCGCGTCTTCGGTCAAGAGCACATTGAGGTAACAGGGGTGGAAGCACTTGGTGGTGCCGAACATTCAGTTATCGCCGACAACATGGAGGCGATAACATGGCTGGTTGGGGCGATGATCACCGGTGGCGACGTGGAGATCGAGGGTTTTCCGACCGCCGACATGGAAGTAGTTTTGACCCATCTGAAAGCTGCC
>PWQG01000140.1 GCA_003556835.1 Gammaproteobacteria bacterium | reverse complement strand
TGGAAGTTTTCACAAGGTAAAGGTGGTCGGTCCAAACAAGAAGTCGAGCATGCTTTCTGGGTATCTTGTGAGTAAGGATGACCTGATGCAGCGGGGAGGGGAGGTGTTGGATAACCCCTTCATTGAACTGATTGATGGGAAGGAAGAAAAATGAAAACATTTACCTTTGACGACTTGCTTCAATCCTATTTTTCTGAGCGCTGGTTGACGGAAAGGAGCCGCATCTCTTACAGCGTGCCGGTGAAGCTGTTTCGGCGATTCGCGGGGCAGGATAAGCTGCCTGAAGAAGTGACCCGTGACGATGTCAGGGAGTGGAGAGAGTTCTGCTTCTCGGAGGCGGGAAGAAACCTGTCACACTCAAGCTGGAACAACTACTGCCGGCATAACCGGATCCTCTTCAAGCATGCGATTGACCATGCGCTGATCGATATCTCCTTCAACCCCTTTGCCAAGATGGAGGTTAGCTCCCCCAAAAAACGTAAAAAGACGCTGAGCAAGCGGCAGGTCGATATGGCACGCGAGGCCATCAGCCTTTATAAAAGGATAGAGGCTCACCAAGGAAAGCCCTCCATGCTGCATCCCGTCTGGTTCTGGGAAGCCGTATTCGAAACGTTCTATCATACCGGCATTCGACTGACTCAACTGTTGCTGATGAAGCCCGAGGATATCAACCTCAAGAGCCGCGTTCTCACCGCTACCTGGCAGGGCGCAAAGAATAACCGGGAGCACTTTGTGCCCATCTCCAATGCCCTATATCCGCATTTGGAAAACCTGCTGAATTCTGCCAGGGCGGTGGGTGTCCAGCGGGGCGAGCAGCTCTTCAACGTTAACCGATTTAGCGTTCGCCACCGAATGGAGACGATGGACTCCTGGCAGGTGGAGGGCTTCTATCAGAAGCTGTCCAAGATCTGTGGCTACCAGATGAGCCCGCACCGATTCCGCCATACCCTGGGCACCGAGCTGATGAAGGAGCCGGATCGCAACCTGCACATCGTCAAGGCGCTGCTCGGCCACAGCAATATCAGCACGACGCTGGAATACGTCGAGGTCGATATCGGCAGCCTGCGCAGCGCGCTGGAAGAGCGCCTATAGGCTCATTCGATCTACTGCGCGGGTCTGACGATACTCTAGCAAAATGCCGGGGCTAACTTGATAGCTCCGGCATTGCCCCGCTCGGTTAAGCGATGAGGCGGCCTCGCTATAAATTTCGTCTCACGGCGGGAATAGCAAATTTTACGGATTTTTTAGCTTTGCCTGTGGTGTCATGGCGCCGATCAAGCGCCCGAAAGCGCGTCGTGACAGGTGAATGACCATGGCAAGCCGTTGGCAAGGCATACAGGAGCAATGGGGCCTCTGGGCGCCGGTCCTCAAGGTGCTGTCGGTACTCTGGCTAGTGCTGGCCACTTTCATGGCCGTGCCATGGCTGGTGTTAGTGATCGAGCAGGAGCCTGACGCCGGGGCCTTTGCTCGTGCCATTATCATCGTGCTGGGCGCAGTGGCTGTAAGCGGGCTGGCAACCCTGGGTGCCGAGATCTCTCTGAAACCGTGGCAGATGTTCCTGGTGACCACCCTCAGCTGGATCAGTATCAGCACATTGGCCAGTCTGCCACTGGTGCTGGGGGCGCCCCAGCTCTCCTTCACCAATGCGGTCTTCGAATCGGTGTCGGCCATCACCACCACCGGCTCCACCGTGCTGGAGGGCATCGAAAACCTCTCCGACGGTCTCAAGCTGTGGCGGGGCATGATGCAGTGGCTGGGAGGCATCGGCATCATCGTGATGGGGATCGCCATCCTGCCCTTCCTCAAGGTGGGCGGCATGCGACTCTTTCACACCGAGTCCTCCGACTGGTCTGAAAAAGTGATGCCGCGCACCGGCGGCATCGCCAAGGCCACCCTGTCGATCTACGTGGGTTTTACCCTGGTGGCGATGCTGGCCTACTGGCTTGGGGGAATGGCGCCATTGGATGCCGTGGTGCACGCCATGACCTCGGTTGCGACCGGGGGCTTCGCCAACTCGGATGCTTCCTTCGGCGCCTATGCTGAGCAGCCTCACCTGTTGTGGATGGGCTCGCTGTTCATGCTGATGGGGGCCTTACCCTTCGTGCTCTATATCCGCTTCCTGCGCGGCGCCCGGATGGCCCTCTGGCGAGATCAGCAGGTGCGGGGCCTGCTAATGTTCCTACTGCTTGTGATCATTTGCCTGGCCGGTTGGCGAACCTGGCTAGGCACGCCTCCCTTCGAGGCGCTGACCCATGCTGCCTTCAACGTCATCTCCGTGGTGACCACCACTGGCTATGCCTCCGACGACTACAGTAGCTGGGGGGCACTGGCGATCGTGGCCTTCTTCTATCTGACCTTCGTCGGTGGCTGTAGCGGTTCCACCAGCGGTGGCATGAAGATCTTTCGCTTTCAGATCGCCAGCATCCTGTTGCGTAATCAGCTGCGCTACCTGATTCACTCAAGCGGCGTCTTTCCCACTCGCTACAATGGCCAGCCGATCACCGATGACATTACCCGCGGCGTGGTCGCCTTCTCGTTCTTCTTTTTCCTGACCATTGCCGGGCTGGCACTGGGGCTGGCCATGATGGGGCTCGATCTCGTGACGGCCCTGTCGGGGGCCGCGACGGCAGTGGCGAACGTGGGGCCTGGGCTCGGCGATACCATCGGCCCGGCCGGCAACTTCGCCCCGCTGCCGGATGCTGCCAAGTGGCTGCTGTGTGTAGGCATGCTGCTCGGAAGGCTGGAGATCCTCACGGTACTGGTGCTGTTGACGCCGATGTTCTGGCGCCGCTAGCCGGTGTCACGAGAGAACAGCAGGAGAGAACATGCAAGAGCACGATGAAAGGGCGGCAGCGTCGGTAAATCGCCTGGCGCCCGTTCGATTGCTGGTAGCGCTGAGTGGCGGGGCCGAAGATGCGGCCCTGGTGAGGTCGGCTCACCGGTTGGCAGTGCGTGATGGGATCAACTGGTGTGCGGCCTATGTGGACAGCGGACGCGAGGATCCTAGGCGGCGAGAAGTGCTCGAGCGGGACTTTGCCCAGGTGCAGCGCCTGGGCGGTGAGACACGGGTCGTCGCGGGGCAGGATCG
>PWQG01000175.1 GCA_003556835.1 Gammaproteobacteria bacterium | reverse complement strand
TGGGAACCGGCCCGTATGTCGCCGGCGTGGTCGGTGCCGCCGTTCCCGAACCCCTGCTGGCGCCTCTGATTTTCCTGGTTTCGGCCTTTATCGCGTTTTCGGTCGGATCGAGCTGGGGCACCTTCGCCATCATGATTCCCATCGCGGTGCCGATCGCGACCACTTTGGGCTTACCGGTTCCTCTGCTGCTCGGAGCGGCCATTTCCGGTGGGATCTTCGGCGACCACGCCTCGCCCATCAGCGATACCACAGTGGTCGCGTCGATGGCCTCGATGACCGACCATATCGACCACGTCCGCACGCAATTGCCCTACGCGTTGCTGGCTGCGGCCATCGCCGCGACGGGTTTCCTGCTGCTCGGCCTGTTCGCCTGATTCATGTGCACTCGGTTTTGCCCTCCAGAGCGCAGTACTGTGGGTACTGGCGCAGACCCTGCGGCTTTTGTTCACGCTGATCGATAAGAAATATCCAGATAATCGATTGTCCGGGAAGGGCCTGCCTGCGTTATCCTTGTAAACGAATCAACCGTCATGAAAAAGGAGATCGCTCATGGCATTACGAATTGGAAGTACGGCACCTGATTTCACTGCGGAAACCACTGAAGGAACGATCAGTTTTCACGAATGGATAGGCGATCAGTGGTGCATCCTTTTTTCCCACCCCAAGGACTTTACCCCTGTGTGCACCACCGAGCTGGGGTATATGGCCCGGCTGAAGCCGGAGTTTGACCGCCGTGACACCCGTATCATCGGGCTGTCGGTGGACCCGGTGGCCAATCATGCCGACTGGGCAAAGGACATCGAGGAAACCCAGGGCACGGCACCCAATTATCCCATGATTGGTGACGTGGACCTGAAGGTGGCCAAGCTCTACGACATGCTCCCGGAAACCGAGGGGGATTCGGCCGAAGGGCGTACCCCGGCTGATAACGCCACCGTGCGGACGGTCTTCATCATCGGGCCGGACAAGAAAATCAAGGCGCAACTGTCCTATCCAATGACCAGTGGGCGCAATTTCGACGAGATCCTGCGGCTGCTGGATTCCATCCAGTTGACATCGAAGCACACGGTGGCCACACCGGTGAACTGGCAACTGGGGGACGACATCATCATCCCGCCGACGGTCAGTGACGAGGATGCAAGAAAAGCGTTCCCGGAAGGATTCACGACGCTGAAACCGTATCTGCGGGTGGCAAAACAGCCCGGTAAATGAATTTCGGGCGAGCCGGTGAAACCTTTCGATAATAGTATGGAGACAGGAGAAAAACATGACTACGCCATTATCAACAGGGCTGACGCGAATGATGTTGTGCGCCTGTCTGCTGTTTCTGCCGTTGCAATTGGCCGTGGCGGACGATGACGAAAATACCGATGCACAGGGCCTGAGCCTGATCACGGATAACCCTGATGAGGGTTTTGCCCTGGCGGTCACGCTCGCGCGGCGTTCGGTGACCACCATCCAGACGGATCGCGATGTTCTGTTCTCGGAACGTCCCGTATATGCAGGCAGCGCCGAGGACCTGATTGCGGCTTCGGCGGTGATTGCGGCCTATTTCGACACGATCGCGGCAGCCAACGACTACTGGCGGGACTGAACCTGGCAATTGTCGACAATAGCCGGCTGTAACGATAGAATACTGCCGTTTCTATCGTAATGAGCCAAGGATTGTAGACAATTGGAGCCGCTGGCAACAAAAGAAGCTGGCCGCACGCTCTCCGATGGTGCCTTTGAACAGATACAGGGCGCCATTGTTGAAGGTGAGATTGCACCCGGCACCCGCATCAGTGAGCAGTACCTCATGGATCGCTTCGGCATCAGCCGGGGGCCACTGCGTGAGGCCATCCGCCGCCTCGAAGGGCGGCGTCTGCTGCTGCGGGTGCCTCATGCCGGGGTCCGGGTCGTCTCCCTCAGCCATTCGGAACTGATCGAGCTCTATCATGTGCGTGAGGCCCTGGAAGGCATGGCCTGTCGCCTGGCCGCCCGCTGCATGAGCGAGGCCGAAATCGCCGGCCTGCGCGAGGTGTTGGCTGCCCATGAGCGGCACGCCGGACTGCAGCGCGACGAATCCTACCATCGACAGCAAGGCGACCTGGATATCCACTACCGGATCATCCAGGGCAGCCGTAACCAGATGCTCAATGAACTGCTGTGCGCCGATCTATATCACCTGGTGCGTATGTACCGAAATCGCTACGCCAGCACCGCCCGCCGGCCGCAGCAGGCCTTTGCCGAACACCACCACATCATCGACGCCATCGCCGACCGCGACGGGGAACTGGCGGAAATATTGATGCGCCGGCATATCAGTGCCTCGCGCCGCAGTATCGAGCAACGTCTGCAGACACAACAGGCAGATGCCATCGAATCAGGAGAGACCCTTTCATGAACAATGACTACCGTAAACCGCTACCCGGAACCGATCTGGACTATTTCGACGCCCGCGCAGCGGTCAATGACATCCGGGACGGCGCTTGGGACGAACTGCCGTATACCGCCCGGGTGCTGGCCGAAAACCTGGTGCGACGCTGTGAGCCTTCAGCACTGCGCGATTCGCTGACCCAGCTGGTCGAACGGCGCCGCGATCTCGACTTCCCCTGGTATCCGGCCCGGGTGGTCTGTCACGATATCCTCGGACAGACGGCACTGGTCGACCTGGCCGGCCTGCGGGATGCCATTGCCGAGCAGGGCGGTGATCCGGCCCGGGTCAATCCGGTGGTGCCGGTGCAGTTGATTGTCGACCATTCACTGGCGGTGGAATGTGGTGGATATATGCCGGATGCCTTCGAGCGCAATCGTGAAATCGAGGACCGCCGTAATGAAGACCGCTTTCATTTCATCGACTGGACCAAGCAGGCCTTCCGTAATGTCGATGTGATTCCGCCCGGCAATGGCATCATGCACCAGATCAACCTGGAAAAAATGTCACCCGTGGTGCAGGTGCGCGAAGGCGTGGCCTTTCCGGATACCTGCGTGGGCACGGACAGTCATACGCCGCATGTGGATGCTCTGGGGGTGATTGCTGTTGGTGTAGGTGGGCTCGAGGCAGAGAGTGTGATGCTGGGCCGCGCTTCCATGATGCGCACCCCGGATATTGT
>PWQG01000032.1 GCA_003556835.1 Gammaproteobacteria bacterium | reverse complement strand
GCTGCGCGGCGCCGACGATGTGCCTGTCACTGTTTTTGCAGATGACGGCGAGCTGCTGGCAGGCGATCTTCCCGCGGAGCGGGCACTCAACATCCTGCGCCATTCCGGTTTCCACGATGCGACAGCGAATGCGCAGCACCTCGGCGTCCTGGAGATGGACCAGTGGACCATTTCCGGCAACCTGCACAGCAGCCGACCCCTGCACAAGGTGGACGTGGGTGACGCGGCTGGCACCGTCGTCTACATCTCCGATGTCAGTGGTCAGATTGTGCTCGATACCAATCGGAGCGAGCGCTTCTGGAACTGGATCGGCACCACCATCCACTGGATTTACCCGGTGCAACTGCGTCAGAACCAGGCGCTGTGGACGGAGGTGGTGGTCTGGTTGTCGGTGGCTGCCCTGGTCTCGGTGTTCACCGGTGGTGTGATCGGTTTCCTGCGCATACGCCTGCGCAGGCCCTATCGCGGAAAGGACTATTCGCCCTATCACGGTATTGATAAGTGGCACCATGTATTGGGGCTCGTCAGCCTGGTCTTTCTCGGCACCTTCCTGTTCAGTGGCCTGCTGTCCATGTCGCCCTGGGGCCTGTTTTCCTCCTCGGCGCCGGCGGCTCCCCAGATCGAGCGCTATCAGGGCACGGCCTGGATCGGCAACCTGGGTGAATTTCCCGAGCTGGATGCGGAGGCCCTGGCGGGCGTGCGCGAGGTGGAATGGCGTCAGATCGACGGGCAGCCCCATCTGCTACTGTCGACTTCAGTGGATGAGCGCTTTGTGTTGCTGCCCGACGGACCGAGGGAAGCGACCCCTTCGCCCCGGCTGCGCGAGCGCATCGAACAGGCCCTGCCCCGTTTCCTGCCGGATGCCGATCTTGCTGAAGTACGACAACTCGATGAGTTCGACAATTATTACTACAGCACACACAACCGCTACCGTCCCCTGCCCGTGCTCAAGGCTCGCTTTGACGATGCGGAGAACACGGCATTCTACGTCGACCTGAACAGCGGCCAGGTGATCCTGCGCCACACCGATACCAGCCGCCTGTACCGTTGGCTCTACAACGGTCTGCACAGCCTGGACTTCATCTATCTGCTGGAGCGACGACCCTTGTGGGACATCGTGTTGCTGGTGCTGAGCCTCATCGGCCTGCTGTTTTCGATGACTGCGGTGATGATCGGCTGGCGGCGCCTTTTGCAGCAGTTCAAGTGATGCGTTTTTCCACCCGATCGAACAATGCCTGTACCAACAAGGCGAGCACGGCGGCCGGGATCGCGCCCTCCAGGATCAAGGGAATATTGTCCAGGCGGATGCCGGTCAGAATGGGCTGGCCGTAGCCTCCGGCGCCGATCAGTGCGCCCAGGGTGGCCACGCCCACATTCATCACCGCCGAGGTCTTGATGCCTGCCAGGATCGAGGGCAGCGCCATGGGTAACTCCACCCGCCGCAGCACCAGCGAGTCCGGCAGGCCCAGTGCCCGGGCCGATTCCATCACCGGGCCGGGAATCTGCCGCAGGCCGGCATGGGTGTTGCGCACAATGGGCAGCAGGCTGTACAGGAACATGGCAACGATGGCGGGCAGCGCCCCGATCCCGAACAGCGGGATCATCAACACCAGCAGGGCCAGGGAGGGGATGGTCTGCAGGATGCCGGTGATACCCAGCAGCAGGCCCTCCAGGGCCCGGACCCGGGCGGCGATGATGCCCAGGGGAATGGCGACCAGGATTGCCAGGCTGAGCGATATCGCCACCAATGTCAGGTGATCCAGCGTATTGCGCGTGAACCGTTGCCAGCGTCCGCTGCCCGTGTCCACCGGGGTAATGCCGAAGCGCTCGGCAAGGAATTCGCCTGCCACCTCCGAGTCAGCGCGCATGTCCATTTTCACGGCGGCGTTCATGCCGATCATGGTCTGCTCGTCCAGGGATCCGGCAAAACGTTCAAGCACCGCCACCGCAGTCGGATCAAGTTCCAGGCGGTAGAGAAACACGGCGTCATAGTGGGGGAAGAAGTCGCGATCGTCCGTCAGCGCCACCAGGTCATAATAGGCAATTTCCGGGTCGGTGGAGTACAGGTCCATCACATCGATATTGCCGGCCGCGATGCCCCGGTAGGCCAGGGCGTGGTCAAGCCCCGTAACGCTGTTCGGGGCCAGGTCGTACTCGCGGCGCACCCCCGGCCAACCATCCTGACGGTCCATGAACTCGTTACTGAAGCCGAAGCGCAGATCCGGGTGCCCGGCCAGGTCGGAAATTGTCCGGATACCCCGGGCCTCGGCCTGCTCCCGGCGCATGCCCAGGGCATAGGTGTTGTTGAATCCCAGTTCCCCGGTGATGCCCACGCCACGCTGGGCCAGTGCCGCCACCAGCGCTTCGCGGTCGGCGATCGTTTCCCCGGCCAGGATTTCCTCGGTGATGGTGCCGATGTAGTCGGGATACACGTCGATACTGCCTGCCAGCAGCGCGTTCCAGAGAATGCGCGTGCCACCGAGCTGTTCATTGTGTCTCGCAGGGTGACCGGCCTCGTTCAGCGCCTGTCGGGCCAGCTCCCCGAGCAGTACGTTCTCCGTGGTCAGTTTGCTACCCACGCCGATCGGCTGAGCCGTGGCCAGTGCCGGGCACAGAAGCAGGATGGACAGTAGCAGACAATAAAGGCGCCTCATGTCACAGATCCTGCAGCGGACTGCGCTGAGCCGTGACAAACTGCTCGACGAAAGGCGTGGCCGGGTGGTCCATGAGCTCGCGGGCCGTGCCATCCTGGATGATCCGCCCGTCCTGCATCAGGCTGATGCGGTCGCCGAGAAAAGCGGCTTCGCCCAGGTCATGCGTGACCAGCAGTACGGTCTTGCCGAGCTTGCGGAAAATCTCCCGCAGATCGTTCTGCAGTTCGTGGCGCACCAGGGGATCAATGGCGCCAAGTGGCTCATCCATCAGCAGGGTGGGCGGGTCCAGCATCAATGCTCGCATGAGGCTGATGCGCTGGGCCTGTCCGCCGGACAGGCCATCCGGTCGGCGCGCGAGCAGACTGCGCTCGATTCCCGTCAGTGCGCACAGCATATCGATCCGCGCTTCTTGCCGCTCACTATCCCAACCCAGGTATCGCGTCACCAGGGTCAGGTTGTCGTGAGCGCTAAGGTGTGGGAACAATCCACCGCTCTGGATCACATAACCCATCCGGCGGCGCAGCGCCAGGAGGTTGTCCTGGTTCAGGGCCTGGGCGTTGATGTGAATGCTGCCACCGTCGGCATCGATCAGCCCCATGATGATGCGCAACAGGGTGGATTTGCCGCAGCCGCTGGGGCCGATCAGGGACAGTGTGCTGCCGGTGGGGACCGTCAGCGATACGCGGTCCAGTACCTTGACTGTGCCGTAGGTCTTGTCAATGTCGGACAGCGCAATCATGAGAACCTTTTAGTTCCTGGCGATAGTTCCTGGTGAGAAACCCGGCTCCGCATTCGCCTGCTGTCCGGTACCGGAAACCATAATCTGTTATCGTAGGGACAGTCAATTCACCTCACAACAGGAGGATCGCATCCATGGGATTCGCACTTTCGGATCTGAAACTGAGCAGCAACGCCTTCTCCCAGGACGGACCTATTCCGACCCGTCACACCGGTGAAGGCGAAGACCTTTCCCCCGACCTCAGCTGGAGTAATGCGCCGGCGGGCACAAAGGCCTTTGCCATCATCTGCCATGATCCGGATGCTCCGCTGATCAGTGCCAATGGCAGCTACGGTTTTGTGCATTGGGTACTCTACAATATTCCGGGAGATGTGCAGGAGCTGGATGAGGGCAGCGAGTCCTATACCCAGGGTCGCAACAATTTCGACAAGGATGGTTACGGTGGTCCCATGCCGCCGGATGGCCATGGCAGGCACCGTTATTACTTCTGGGTGCTGGCACTCGATGACGACAGTGAACTGCCGGCCGGGCTCACGCTGTGGGAGCTACTGGAGAAAATCGAGCCGCATGTCATTGGCATGAACCGCCTGGTCGGTCAGTACGAGCGCTGATTGAAGCCGCGCAACAAGCCAGAGTCACAGAACGCCGTCGACGAGCCTTTGCTTGTCCCGCCCCCTGGATGGAAAATCAAGGCGCCAGTTCTTGCGACTGTGGTGTTGCTGATCCTGTTGCTCTGGCTGCTGTTACGCGGCCAGGGCATGCCCCAGACACTGTCTGCCCCCGCCATTGCCGAATGGTTGACCGGGCTCGGCTACCGGGGGCCCCTGCTGTTGTCGGCGATGATGATCATTGCTGTTGTCGTCGGCCCGATCCCCACCCTGCCGATCAGTGCCGCCTCCGGCCTGGCATTCGGTGTTGTGGTCGGCACTATGGTAGCCGCTGTCGGTGCCCTGCTGGGCGCCATGATCGCATTCTGGACTGCCCGCCTGCTGGGGCGGGATGTGGTCTGTCGGTACCTTCCAGGTAACCCGCTTTTTGCCGAACAGCGGTCGCAGTGGCCACTGTTCTGGGCAGTTTTCATTACCCGACTGGTACCGCTGTTCTCCTTCGCCCTGGTCAGTTACGCGGCCGGGGTGACCAGCATCCGGGCCTGGCAATTTGCCCTGGCCAGTTTTGTCGGCATGCTGCCCATGACCGCGGTGTTCGCGGGCCTGGGTCACACGCTTGAAGTGCATCCGGTGCTGACCGTGTCGGCGGCCGTGCTCTTGTTGCTCGCGATGACAATTCTCCCTTACTATCTGCAACGTCGGTCGGTCTGACCGGGCTCAGTATGGTGCCACCGCCCGTGGCCCGCAGATGATTCATTCCGCCATCAAGCGGATTTCGCCGTACCAGGCTGCCGTTGACTGGCGGGCATCATCGCAGTCGGTCATGATGGCCAGGGCATCGATCTCTGATACATCCCGGCCATGGAATCTCTGGAAGTCCTCGCGCAGATTTCTCCGTTCGATGCGCCAGTGTCCCTCGGCTTCGGGTTCTCCGGACTGCAGGGCGACCATGTGAGCCCTTTGCTGCCAGGCATTGGGCCAATCCGCGCCAACGGCCATTTCGCTGGCCCATACATAGTTGAGGGCGCGCGTGCGCCATACCTGAAAGCGATAGCGGTCGACAGCATACAGTCGGGCAGGGTAGTCATCTCCCGAGCGTTCGGTTTCATCGATGCCCTGGTGAACCGAGTCGACCCACCATCGCCATTCCAGAATTGGCGTCTGCTCCAGGTCAATCGTCTTCTCCAGGAAAAGTCCGGAAGCCGAGTTCTGGTTGCAAACTGCATGGATGGCAGCTTCACCCTCCCGTTCCGACAGGGCATAACGCGTCTGGCCTTCAAAGCTGTGATGCTCCCACTCGATGATGTCCTCGGGGGTGAACACCAATTCGTCGGCGGCAACAGCCGGAAGCAGCAGTGTGATACTCCAGGCAAGTATTGCTGGATTGCGTACATTCATGGCTGGCATAAGAGTCATGTCACTTGGACGGTACTGACAACTAACTGTTACTGAGCGAGGGCAAACGAACAATGGCTCCTGGGCCTTGCCGATATCCGGCAAGGGACCGAAACGCTCGGCATTGTAAGCCGCCTGGTAGTGGCTGACCCGATAGCCGGCACTGGCTTCGAAGACCAGCTGCGAGGCAATGGCACCCTGCAGGTGCAGTAGCGCCCCCCTTTGCCGGAGCGCAATCCGGTGGCTTTCTGCCAGGGATTGTGCGCCGTGCTCACGCTTGTGGTGCTGTATTTACTGTCCATCCTCTGAGGGCCTGCCATCCCGTTGCGCCATCTCCTGCAAACGGATATGCGCAGCCGGCGCACTGCCGTCCTTGTCCTGACCAAAGTAGAGGGTCTGGTGCGGGAAGGGAATCTCGATACCCTGTTCGTCGAACAGTTTCTTGGTGCGGCGCAGGAACTCACGGCGCAGCCCCCACTGCTCCAGTGGCTTACACTTGATGCGCACCCGGATCTCGATGGACGAAGCGGCCATCTCGTTGACCCCATCCACCATCAACGGCTCCAGAATAATGTCCTTCCATTTCTCGTCCTCTTGCATCTCCTCACAGATCTGCGACAACAGGGGAGTGACTTCATCGACGTCCTCGCGGTAGGCGACACCAATGAAGATCATGGCGTAGCTGTAGTCACTGGCCACCTTGTGCACACTGGTCACATCACCGAAAGGGATGACGCGGATATTGCCGCTCACATCGCGCAGTTCCATGGTGCGGATATGCATGGCCTGGACGATGCCGGTGTGCGGGCCGATTTCGACCCAGTCGCCCACGGCAATGATGTCCTCGAAGATGACAAAGAGGCCGGAGATCAGGTCACGAACCAGTGTTTGTGCACCAAAACCAACGGCCAGACCAATGACGCCGGCGCTGGCGATCAGCGGACCGATATTCATGCCCAGTTCGGACAACACAATCATGATGGCCACGGCGCCAATCGTGAAGCGTGCGACGTTTTTCAATAACGGCAACACGGTGATCAGGCGTCGGCTGTTGCCGCTGGAGGCGTGTAGCTTACGCTCGATCATGGCCGCGATGATCTCCCAGACGAGCAAGCCCGCCGCGACAATCAGCAGGATGCGCACCAGGCGAGCCAGCCAGATCTGCCCCGCCTCGCTGGTAAACACGGCGGTCGCATTGAGGCCCCAGGTCTGGGCGACGGCGATCGCCGCAATGCTCATCAGGACCACTTTCAGGGCCTGGGTGAGCGCTGGGCGGTAGCGGTCGGCACGTTGCTCCAGGTCGGGATATTCCTTGCGCAGTCTGTCGGGCATATGGAAGACTTTTTTCATGCCGTGTTCAGCACCGGTCAGTGCCAGGCGGGCGACCATGATGACCACCAATGTCGCCAAGGTGCGCGATACCATGAAGGCAAAGCCGCCTTCCAGTTCCGTGACCCAGACCACATAAATGCCGATCACATAGAGAAAGGCGAGCAAGTGCCAGAAGCGGGCCAGGGTACCGCGCAGTTGCCCGGCCATGCCAGGGCCCTGTTGATCTCCCTGGATGGCCTGAGCGACCGGCGCGCGGCTCTGCAGGATAATGGCCACGAACAGCAGGGCCACGATCAGACCCGTCAGGTCGACCAGCAGATTCTGGAATTCCCCATCCATGCCCAACAGAAGCAAGGCCTGGTTGATGAAATACCCGTAGACCGAAATGATGGTGACCCGTCGGATCCAGACATAGACATAGGCGGCGGTTTCATCCTGTAGCTTGTAGGGGCGCAGCTCGGGATTGTGCACCGCCAGGGCTGTGCGTGCGGTGGTCATGATGGTCTGCGCGATCAGGTGGGCGTACACCAGAAAGAGCAGCACCGTGCGCGTGAGCGGCTCCGGGTCGAGCACGGGCAGGATCAGATAGGCGAGCCCCAGGAACACGGCCAGTGGTACCAGTCGCAATACCAGGGCAATCACCAACAGCAGCGCCTTGTTGAGCACATGGTTGTTGGCGCGCTCACGGATTCGCTGCCAGGGCCGTTCGAGCAGCCAGCGGACCATCCAGGCTCCGGCAAGGGCGCTAAGGAGTGTGCCAACGACAATCGCGATCATCTCCCCGACCACCAGGCGTTGTTCCGGGTCCAGCACAATAGCCCAGGCGCTGTTGAGCGCATTGGGCGCCGTATTGATGTAGGCCAGGGCGCCCTGCAGTCTGGATGTCAGCCCGTCGATAGCCCCGGAGGCGGTTTCGATCAGGCGTTCAGAGAGCCCGCTGACCGTGGAGGCGTCGGCGCTTTCCGGGCGTTCCTCCTGTTGCAGCGCCCGGAGGGTATTCAGCCGCTCCAGGAAAATGGCACGGCGCTCGGGGTCTTCCAGTGTATCGATCAATGACTGCAGCTGGCCACCGTCGATCTGTGAGGCCAGTTGTTCGGGATTTTCAGTCCCGGTTCCGGCTGTATCAACGCCGGGTTGCGCCAGGGCGGAGCCTGCCGACAGCGCCAGCAGAAACAGGAAAAACGGTATGATGTAGGCGCGGGTTCCAGTCATGCGCGGTAGTATACTCGTGATTGGTGGGTGAATGCTTCATGAACATCGGAGACTGCAAACTATGAGACTTCTGATCCTGCTGACGGCCCTTGCCGTCACCGGCTGCACCGCCCTGGAAGAAGCGCGGGAGAGGAACGAGATTGCCAGTCAGGAGCGTGCCGAGCATCTGCAGCGCATCCGGGAAATTTCCTGCGCCGACGGGCGTTGTGGGTCTCGTCTGATTACGGTGACCAAAGAACAGGGCGGTGAGGTCACGCGGATGCGGGTTCGGGTGCCTCGGCGCTATCTGGATTGAGTACTGTTGCTCTGACTTGAACCGGGGCTGCCCTGACCAATCCATTCGGCGTTTTTCGCTGTCCGCCAGTCTTTCCACGGGATACATATGATTGACAGGGTAAGGAATATTCCTTACAGTCCGCCCAAAGACTTTTTACGAGGTGACAGGAAGGTGTCCGGAATCCGTGAGCAGGCTACATTGACGTCAAAGGGGCAGATTACCTTGCCCAAGGCGATCCGGCAGGCGCTGGGTGTCAGTCAGGGAGGAAAGTTGACATTCGAGCTTCGCGGTGAGGAAATCGTGGTGAGCCGGTCGGATGAGCCGCATCGTGATCCGGCTATCGGAGCCTTTCTGGCGTTGCTCGAAGCGGACATCCGTCAGGGCCGCAATATCGGCTCACTGCCCGAAGAGCTTGTCGATGCCATGCTGGAGGCTGCGGAGTCGGATTCTGTTGATGATCAGGATATTGAGGGGGAAGTCGACATCTGATGTTGCAACGCCATGGATGGACGTTGTTGTTCCACGATTGCCTGATCGAGCAGCTGCGGAAGTTGCAGCTTGCTACCGAGCGGGCGCGGCGGAATAATCCGGAAAGCTTCGGGACGAATGCCAACGTCAAATTATTTCGCGCTCTCAGCCGACTCATGCTGGATGTGATTCCGCAGGACCCGGGTCGGGACGGATATCGTCAGGGCAACACGCTGGGTCCGGAGCATCGGCACTGGCGTCGCGCTCGCACAGGTGGACGCTTCCGCCTGTACTTCCGCTATGATTCCGAATCCCGCATCATTGTATACGCGTGGGTCAATGAAACGCGTATTTTCTATGGAAAATGCCGCCAATCTGCGGGAAAATACGCCCTTTCCAAATTCCCCCTGTTCCCAGAGGAGCTCCAGAGAATGACTGAGCGAGCCACATCGCGCAGAGAGTGCGCCAATGCCATCCGTGCCCTGAGTATGGACGCCGTCCAGAAAGCCAATTCGGGACACCCCGGCGCCCCCATGGGCATGGCCGATATCG
The DNA here is from genome assembly GCA_003556835.1 of Gammaproteobacteria bacterium. Lineage (GTDB taxonomy): Bacteria > Pseudomonadota > Gammaproteobacteria > Pseudomonadales > Pseudohongiellaceae > PWQG01. The sequence goes on along the minus strand of PWQG01000032.1, from coordinate 2,935 downwards.
CCGAAGTGCTCTGGAATGACTTCCTCAGCCATAACCCGGTCAATCCCGCCTGGATCAACCGTGACCGTTTTGTCCTCTCCAATGGCCATGGCTCGATGCTCGTTTACTCCCTGCTCCACCTCAGCGGCTACGACCTGCCGATCGAGGAACTGAAGAACTTCCGCCAACTGCATTCGAAAACGCCGGGCCACCCCGAGTTCGGCTACACGCCGGGTGTCGAGACCACGACCGGCCCGCTGGGTCAGGGCCTGGCCAACGCCGTTGGCATGGCCATTGCCGAGAAGACGCTGGCCGCGCAGTTCAACCGTCCCGGGCACGAGATCATCGATCACTTCACCTATGTTTTTGCCGGGGATGGCTGCCTGATGGAAGGCATCTCCCATGAAGTCTGCTCCCTGGCGGGCACGCTGGAGCTGGGCAAGCTGGTCCTGTTCTATGACGACAATGGCATTTCCATCGACGGCGAGGTACAGGGCTGGTTCACCGACGATACGGCGCAGCGTTTTGAGTCCTATGGCTGGCATGTGATCTCGGTCGACGGTCATGATCCGGATCAGGTGCGGGAGGCCATTGTTGCCGCGCGCAATGAAAACAAGCGCCCCAGCATCATTCGCTGCAAGACCGTGATCGGTTTTGGTGCGCCCAACAAGAAGGGCACGGCTGGCATTCACGGAGCGCCGCTGGGCGACGAGGAAATTGCCCTGGCGCGCAAGGAGCTGGGTTGGGAGCATGGACCGTTTGAAATTCCCGAGCCGGTCTACAAGGACTGGGACGCACGCGAGAAAGGTTTCCAGGCCGAGTCCGCCTGGAAAGAACAGATGACCCGTTATGAGGAAGCCCATCCGGAACTGGCCATGGAACTGGTGCGTCGTCTCAAGGGGCAGCTGCCGGGGTACTTTGAGCAGGAGGCCAATGCCTTCATCGCCAAGTGCCAGGAGAACGGCGAGAGCATTGCCAGCCGCAAGGCTTCGCAGAAGTGTCTGAATGCCTATGGAGAGTTGCTGCCGGAACTGATTGGTGGTTCGGCGGACCTGACCGGCTCCAACCTGACCAAGTGGGATGGCAGTGTGCCGGTGTCGGACAAGGCTGATGGCAACTACATTTTTTACGGCGTGCGTGAATTCGGCATGACCGCCATCATGAGCGGCATCGCCCTGCATGGCGGATTCATTCCCTACGGCGGCACCTTCCTGATTTTCATGGAGTATGCCCGCAATGCCGTGCGTATGGCCGCGCTGATGAAGCAGCACAGCATCCTTGTCTATACCCATGACTCCATCGGTCAGGGCGAGGACGGACCGACCCACCAACCGGTGGAGCAGCTGACCACACTGCGCTGCACACCGAACATGTCGGTCTGGCGGCCCGCCGATGATGTGGAGACCGCCGTGGCCTGGAAACGGGCGCTGCAACGCAGTGAAGGTCCGACCTCACTGGTGTTCTCGCGTCAGGGTTTGCCGCATCAGGATCGCAATGCGGCGCAGTTGCAGGGCATTGAGCGCGGCGCTTATGTGCTGGAGGATTGTGAAGGAACCCCGGAGCTGATCGTCATGGCCACCGGCTCGGAAGTCGCACCTGCGCGCGAAGCGGTGCAGTCACTGTCGCAGCAGGGGAAAAAAGTGCGACTTGTCTCCATGCCTTCAACCGATGTCTTTGACGCCCAGGACGGTGCCTACCGGGAGCAGGTGTTGCCTGCCGCGGTGCGCAAGCGCCTGGCCGTGGAGGCCGGTGCCGTGGATTGCTGGTACAAGTACGTGGGCATGGAGGGTGACATCATCGGCATGCGCAGCTTTGGCGAATCGGCACCCGGTGGGGCCCTGATGAAGGAGTTCGGCTTCACCGCCGAGAACATCACGCAGCGGGCCCAGGCATTGCTCGGCGCCTGAGCGCAAATCAACCAGCCATCACAGACAGGATGATTCATGGCCTACCGTATTGCCATCAATGGTTACGGACGGATCGGGCGTTGTGTGCTGCGCGCCTTTTTCGAACAGGGTGTGCGGCAGGACCTGGAGATTGTTGCCATCAATGATGTGGCCGACATCGAGTCGATGGCACATCTGACCCGCTATGACAGCATCCATGGGCGGTTTCCGGGCGAAGTTTCGGTGCTTTCTGCGGACACGCTGAGCATTGAAGGCCAGGAAATCCGGGTCTGCAGCGAAACCGAGGTTTCCGCCCTGCCCTGGCGGGAGCTCGACGTCGACCTGGTGCTGGAGTGCACTGGCAGTTTCGATGACCGTGAGACGGCGGAACTGCATCTGACCCGGGGCGCTGGTCGGGTGTTGTTCTCCCAGCCGGCGCGTGCGGATGTGGATGCCACCATTGTCTACGGGGTGAACCACTCAGCGCTGCAGCCCGGGCATCGCATCATCTCCAATGCCTCCTGCACCACCAACTGTATCGTTCCGGTGATCCAGGCCCTGGACGAGGCGTTCAGCGTCGAGTACGGGGTCATCACCACCATCCATTCGGCGATGAATGATCAGCCGGTGATTGATGCCTACCACCATCAGGATCTGCGCAAGACTCGCAGCGCCGTGCAGTCCATCATTCCGGTGGATACTGGCCTGGCCCGGGGTATCGGGCGCATCCTGCCGCACCTCGATGGCCGCTTCACGGCGCAGGCCATGCGTGTACCCACGGTCAATGTCTCGGTCATCGATCTGTCGGTGACCCTGGGCAGTGATGTGACGGCAGAGAGTGTGAATGCGGCGTTGCAGGAGGCGGCGCACAGCCTGCTGCCGGGTGTGCTGGGTTGCACCAGTGAGCCCCTGGCTTCCTGCGATTTCAATCATGATCCGCGTTCGGCCATTGTTGACCTGAGCCAGACCCGCGTCAGCGGCAAACGCCTGTTGAAAGTGCTGGTCTGGTTCGATAATGAATGGGGCTTTGCCAATCGCATGCTTGATGTCAGTCGTCTGATCAGCCAATT
>PWQG01000148.1 GCA_003556835.1 Gammaproteobacteria bacterium | reverse complement strand
CCACTAGCGAGATTCGGCAAATCGATACTGATTCTTGCCCGCCGCCTTGGCCCGGTACATGGCGCGGTCGGCCTCTGCCACCAACGCATTGAAGTCCGTCCCGTCATCCGGTACGACCACCACCCCCATTGAAACGGCGACAGTCAGTTCGATACCTTCAATTTCCATGGGCTCGTTGATGTATTCACAGAGCCTGTTCAGCAATCCACTGATCTCATCGCGTTGATCGATATGTGGCAACAGCAACAAAAACTCATCCCCCGCAAAGCGGATCAGCGTATCAATCTTGCGCAATCGGGTCACTATGCGTTCACTGATGGTACGCAGCACTGTATCGCCCGCGTTGTGCCCATGGGTGTCGTTAATCGCCTTGAAATCGTCAATATCGATAAAGACCAGCGCAGCACTACCGCCTGATTTCCGGCTGGCCAGAACAGCTTCATTGATCAGGGGTTTGGCACTTCTCCGGTTCGGCAGCCCCGTCAATTTGTCATGCATGGCCATGTGCTCGGCCTTCCTGTGTGAACTGCGGGCTTGCAGTCGGTCCGCTTCCAGGCGCTGAAGCAGGTTGAACAGGTCTCCCGCCAACAGTCGAATCAGCAGCGTGATCGCGCTGATGATAACCAGGAACTCAAGCAGTGTGAGCCAGGAACTGGGCTGCTCTGAGCCTGTACGCCATCCCTGATGAGTGGCATAAACCAGGAAAACCATGTAGATCAGGACGCCAACGTAACTTACGATAAACAGACGCTGGTTACCCACCATCAGGCAGAAAATCAATAAGCCGGGGTAGGAAAACATGGCGGACGAACGCAGGCCCGAACCCTGCCACATGATCAGGGCGAGCGAAACCGCAGTGACTGCTATGATGATGTTCGCTGCAGTGGCGGGTTCGTGCTGTTTCAGGGGAATCCAGGCCAGCATGAGTACGCAGATGGTGACCGCCAGTACCAGCAGGACCTCCGGTCCTGAGGTCCAGATATTGAGGATGAATAATGCGGAATACGTACCCAGGAGAGCAACGAGTATCTGACGTAATCGCCGCACTCTTCCCAGATTGATGCGGACCTCCAGGATACTTCTGTCATCCCGCGTGCTTGATTTTTTTGTTCCCATCAAGCGAGTATAGTCCAATCCGCCAACAGCTGCTGAGCCTGTGAGTTCATTCATGTTGAGTCACGGGTCACTTTAAGCCCTGCAGGGCCAGTCAACCTCTACTCTCCCAAGATACCTTCCTCTTTAGCATTTCACAGAAAGTGAAACAGGTCCTTGAGTTACGTTCGCTGTGCTGCTTCAATACGGGGCAGAGCAATCAGAGAGTGTGATATTCATGAAATCCACGGCAGCCCTTGTTTTGACAGGCATTCTCCTTCTGGCCGCCTGCGCGGCTCCGGAACCCGTTTCGGATCGCAACAGCGATCTCACTCAGGGCAATGTGCAGATGAATCTGCGCGTTGGTCAGACTCGCAAGGCTGACGTGCTGGAAACGTTCGGCGCACCGAACGTGACCACACGTGATGGCAATGAACAGGAGGTCTGGACCTATCAACGCCAGGCCCAGGTACAGCAATCCAGTGCCCGATCATCAGCCTGGACAGTCATTCTTGGTGGTGCCAGTTCTTCTTCGTCTGGTTTTGAGTCGAGCTCGCGCATGATGACTCTGATCATCTATTTCGATGAGAATGACAGGGTCACTGATTTCCGCAGTCGGGAATCGAATTTTTAAGCGCACGATGTGCAGCACGGCGGGCGGACTACAAGCACTGAAAAGGAAGCTTCAAGGAAAACACATGATGCGGATTCGATCAGTTTCCCTGCTATTCATGGCCGCATTGCTGGGTGGCTGCGTCATGGCTCCGATGGAGCCTGAGATGACGCCAGTGGAGATCCAGTCCATGCAGACCAGGTCCTACGATGCGCAATTGGATATTGCGTTCCGCAGTGTGGTTTCGGTGTTCCAGGATCTTGGCTACACCATTCAGAACGCGGATATCAACAGTGGCCTGATCACTGCGGAGAGCGCGGCCAACAGCAATTCCACCTTTGCGTTCTTCACCGGAACCACCCGTGTGGAGCAGACCCGAGCGACAGCTTTTGTCGAGCGGATCGGTGAGCGTTCCAGTATCCGCCTGAATTTTGTGCGCACGGAGCAAAGCTCGTCGGAAACGGGACAGACCGATCGTCAGGATACCCCGGTTCTTGATGCCTCGATCTATCAGAACGCCTTTGAGCGTATCGAAAATGCGATCTTCATTCGCTCCGGCAATTGACTTCGGGAACGGCGCTTTTGTCGCGGATGGAAGACTGGGAACCCGAGCGGAGTTTCCTGTAAGGTAGGACGGCACTGGCTTCAAAGCCCAGGTGGATACCAATGCAATATGAGCGTCAGTTGGCCCGCGAAAGGGATGATTCAGACGTCCTCGTACAACCGGGTCGTCGTCGATGGTGGACGACTTCTGTCAGTGCTTATTTTATTGTTGCGTTGGTTGCACTCGCCGGCATGGGTCTCACTATACTGGCACTGGAGATCCAAACGGCGGTACGTGCTTATGTGGCCGCCGAAAGCCAATGGTCGAAAGCGCAGAAAGAGGTTGTGTACTGGCTGGATCGTTATGCCAGTACAGGGGAGGATGGCTGGCTGGTACAGGCGCGGCAGGCGCTTGATGTGCCATTGGATGATCTGCGGGCGCGACTTGCCATGGAAGGGCAACCCCCGGATCGGGAAGCCGCAAGAGAATACTTTATTGCGGCAGGAAATCACCCTGATGACGCCAGCAGGATGGTCTGGCTGTTCATGTATTTTCGTGATGCGCCCAATATACGTGATGCGGTAGCACACTGGCGAGATAGCGACGTTCATATTCGACGTTTGCAGGAAGTCGCGGACGAAATGGCAGCGCATTTCCGCACGGATCGGGAGAATACCGATGCGATACGTGATCTGCGAAATGAAGTCAGCCGAATTGCGGAAACGGTTCGACCCTTGCAGGACGGGTTCAGTGCTGCCCTTGGCAGGGGTTCACGATGGCTCGACTCCTGGCTCAAAGGCTCGGCGATCGTCGCGTTTGGCGCGCTGGCAATTGTCATTGGCTTCAT
>PWQG01000043.1 GCA_003556835.1 Gammaproteobacteria bacterium | reverse complement strand
GGCAGGTGCCGCCGCGCCCGCACTGCCGCTACCCTGCAGCTCGTCGAGCAGGGCTTCGAATTCTTCCTCGGTGATCTCGTCATCACTGTTGTCATCGCCACTGCTGTCGTCCGCGCCTCCGGCCACGTCGGACGCAGCGGCGCCGGACTCCGCCTCCGCAGCGGATGAACCAGCCCCGGACACAAGCTGTTCGCCCTGAACCAGGCGGTTGAGGTTATCCATCAGCACCGGATCAGCGGCTTCTGGATCCAGGCGCTCACGAACCTGGTCGAACATGGTGTTGACCGCGTCCAGGGCCTGCAGGACCACGTCCATGAGATCCGAACCGACTTCGAGCTGACCATTACGCAGCAGGTCGAACATATTCTCGGTGACGTGGCACAGCTCGACCATGGCATTGAGCTGTAGAAAGCCGGCACCACCCTTGACCGTGTGGAAACCACGGAAAATGGCATTAAGCAGATCCCGGTCGTCCGGATTCTGCTCCAGTTGCACGAGCTGATCGGACAACTGTTCAAGAATTTCGCCGGCTTCCACCAGGAAATCCTCGAGAATCTCTTCGTCTTCCAGAAAACTCATCGTGCTCCGCCCTTTTTCGGGGTTTCGGCCTCAGAAGCCGAGACTCGACAACAGGTCGTCAACGTCATCCTGCCCTGATACCACATCATTGCCATTGCCACCGGATTTGCCGGCCTGCGGTCCTTCGGCGCGAATCCGTCGCTCCTGCCGCTCGTCTTCGGAAGCATCCACCTGCGCGGCACGCTCCAACCCTGCCACCGCTTCGACACTGCCAGCGATACGCACCAGGCGCACCAGGTTCGATTCCACCTCGTTGACCAGTGCGATCACCCGCTTGATCACCTGGCCGCTCAGATCCTGGAAACCCTGGGCCACCATGATCTCATTGAGTTTGTCCTGCAGCAGGCGATGCCCACTGGACGTTTCCTCGAGCAGGACGGTGATCCGGTCGTGCAGTTCGGGGTTTGTGGTCTGCTCGCGATAGTGGTCCCATTCCCCGGCCAGTTCACCGGCGCGGGCCTCCAGCTTCTGCGCCACCGGCAGACTCTCGTCAATCCGGTCCATGGTCTGGTTGGCGGCGTCTTCGGTCAGCCGGATCACGTAATCAAGTCGACTGCGGGCATCGACCAGTTCGGACAGCTCGTCCTTGACCTGATTGAAGCCCTGTCCGATATCAAGGTGGAAGTTCTGCAAGGCATCGTGCAATGCCCGAGTCAATTTGCCGACTTCCTGGTAGAGCGTCAGGTCCCGCTGCTCGGTCAGGTCCCGGATCAGTGCGGAAGCGGCCGTCAGGTCCCCTTTCGCTAATGCTTCCTGCAATTCCTGCGCACGGGGCGCCAGGGCCTGGGCAATCGCTTCTTTGCCACTTTCATTCCGCTGCATGTTCTGTGTTCCTGTTTTTGTTGTTCCGATCCCGCTCAGGCGCCGGCTTCAATACGCTCGAAGACCTTCTCGATCTTTTCCTCCAATGCAGCCGCGGTAAACGGCTTGACCACATAGCCATTGACCCCGGCCTGGGCCGCCGCAACAATCTGGTCGCGTTTGGCCTCGGCAGTGACCATCAACACGGGCAGGCTCCGCAGGTCCTCATCGGCGCGCACCGCTTTGAGCAGATCCAGACCTGTCATGCCCGGCATGTTCCAGTCGGTGACCAGGAAGTCGAAATTGCCGCCCTTCAACATCGGCAGGGCGGTATTGCCATCATCGGCCTCGGCGGTATTGGTGAAGCCGAGGTCTCTGAGCAAGTTCTTGATAATTCTCCTCATTGTTGAAAAATCATCAACAATGAGAATTTTCATGTTTTTATCCAAGGCTGCCTCCACATTATTGGATCCGGAATGCGTATCGGTTGGTCTTTGGCGACTATGAAGGGGTTATCGCTTGCTGAAGGGAAATATTTAGGCTTTTCCCGCTTTTTTTCTGCGGCAGGCCGGCGGGACGGTGACGGAACCTCAGCGCCAGTCCTGGAGCCGGGCGCGCAGGCGCAGGGCCGCCTGACTGTGGATCTGGCTGACGCGGGATTCACTGACCCCCAGTACTTCACCGATTTCCTTGAGATTGAGCTCTTCATCGTAATACAGGGACAGTACCAGTTTTTCCCGCTCCGGCAGTCCGTCGATGGCGTCACCAAGGTGCTGCTGGAAAGATGCCTGCTCCAGCCCTTCACCGGGACCGGCCGTCTTCCCGGCCACCCGGTCCAGCGCCGAATCGTCGCCCGCTCCAAGATCCTCGAAGCTGAACAGCCGGCTGCCGGAGGCATCTTGCAGGATCGCATAGTAGCTCTCCAGATCAATACCCATTTCCTCGGCCACGTCGATATCCCGGGCATCCGTACCGGTACGTGACTCGACCGCCTTGACCGCTTCGGCCACTTCACGGGACTTGCGGTGCACCGAACGCGGGGCCCAGTCGCCTTTGCGGATCTCATCGAGCATGGCACCGCGAATGCGGATACCGGCATAGGTCTCGAAACTGGCGCCCTTGCCCTGGTCATATTTGCGCGCCGCTTCGATCAGGCCGATCATGCCCGACTGCATGAGATCATCAAGCTGTACACTGGATGGCATGCGCATGAGCAGATGATGGGCAATACGCTTTACCAGCGGGGCATGCCGAGTTACGACCTCTTCCAGCGAGTCCGATTGCAGTTGACTGTAGGCGGATGCGCCACTTGATGCATTCATGTCCACGTCCTCAGGCCGTATTCTGTACCAGGCGTTCGACAAAAAACTCCAGATGCCCGCTGGCCTGCTGGCCCACCGGCCAGGTGTTGACCTCGCGCGCCAGGCTGCGATAGGCGACGGCAGCGGGACTGCCGGGATAGGCATGGAGTACCGGACGCTGGCGCTGCGTGGCCTTGCGCGCCAGGTCATCAAAGGGAATACTGCCGGCATACTGCATACGGATATCCAGGAAGCGCTGCGCCACGGCCGAGAACTTGCCGAACAGGCGCCGGCCCTCTTCCGGGCTGCGCGCCATATTGGCGATGATGCGGAAGTCATGTTTACGACAATCGCGGTGTAGCAATTTGATCAGGGCATAAGCATCGGTCATGGACGAAGGTTCGTCGCAGAGTACGATG
>PWQG01000291.1 GCA_003556835.1 Gammaproteobacteria bacterium | reverse complement strand
TAGCACTGTTCATCCAGCGAATGGCTGGTGCACCCGGAATCCCCTGCAACATGCCTGCACCGAATACGGCGGCACCACCCATCAACAAGTTTCTTCTGCTTATACCTTTTGTCATGTTTCTGCTCTCCGGTTCAAATGCCCACCCTGGCCGTCTGTTTTCCACTTTTCAATGTCCGGATACACCGGATTGACGGTTCACATGCATTTTCCACACCATTTATAGGGCAATGACCACGCAACAGGCTGGAGACAGAACCGGCACACATCACGCTGCACAGGCAGATCCCCGGGCCCGCTTCCTGAAAGAATTTCCCGCCTCCTTATGGTGCATACCTCTCTTGATAGCACAAAACTGGAACAGCTGACCACAAACGTCGATTTTGCACCCCTGAATGATTGCTGGCATCATGAAGATGACAGCCACATTGAATCACGTTGTTTCAAGGAGTACTCATGAAGAAACTGATAGGTTTGTCGTTGATCGCCGCGTTCCTGTTTTCAGCCACAGCTTGCCGTGACGAAGGACCTGCGGAAGAGATGGGTCGCGAACTGGACGAAGCAGCCGAGGACATGCGCGATAGCCTGGATGATGCCGCCGACGAACTGGAAGATGCCACTGGCTAGTGTCCTGCACTCTTCCAAAGGGGATCCTGAGCCGCTTCAGAACGACTGACGCCAGGCCAGGCTCAGAAACAAGCGATCTTCCGGGCGTACACGTGACACCCGCCCGGATGTCGCCTGATATCGCAGTTGCCGGTCCACGCTCACGCCAAGCCCGGCTTTGAGTGTTGCGGATTCGGATGACAACGACCAATGGCGACGTAGCCCGAGTCGCCACTCATTCAGATACACCTTGCTGGCCTGCTGACGGTCCCGATCCAGCACTCCCCATTTCTGACCATGACGCTCGATGCTCATCGACCAGTCGCCTTTGCTGCTGAGCCAATGCATCGTATTGGGCAACTCGATCAGCAGGGAACGATCGGCGGATTGCCATTGCAGGGTCGGATAGAGTAGAAAATGGCCGAAGCGGTGATCCGCGGCCATGCCCGGGCGCCATTCGTCATCAGTTGCGCCCAAACGCAGGTCAAGACTTCCCACCAACGCTTCCTCGCGCAGATCGGCATGAATGAACATATTGGAACTGATATGGGCACCGGCCGCAACGCCCAGGGATAGCATCGACCATTGATGCTCGAAGCGCAGACCGTATTCGTAGAGATGACCGTTGTGCGCGGCCTCGGGAAAAGGACCCGATTCACTCAGATGCAAAGGCTGGTAGGCGAAGCGCAGGTGCCCCGCGCTATCAGAGGCCTGCCAGTCATACTGCAGGCGCGTTTCGCGCTGGCTCTGCAGATCGTTTCCAGCCTGCCATCGATCATGCTGCAGCAACCACTGTCCGGCCCCTACGGGCTGAGCAAGTGGAAGCAACAGGATGAAAAGGCAGGGTCTGAACATGGAATGACTCCTCGGTCCGACCCTGCCAAGCGTATCACACCGTAGCGCGTTCCCGCCTGCCCGAGCGTCCCTGCGGGTTGCCGGAACGTCCGGTGCGACGTGGACGGGAGTCCCCGCCGGCCTTCTGTCGTGGTCCCGGCCGACCGGCTCCGCCGCGACGCGGCGCCGCAGAGGGGACTGCATTTTCCAGTCGATTCTGCGGCTCGAAACCGGGCACCGTGATCTGTGAGATCGGGCCCTTCAATACGCGCTCGATCGCCTTCAGCTGCCGGATCTCGTCCGCACAGACCAGGGAAACCGCCTCGCCTTCCGCGCCGGCCCGGCCGGTGCGACCGATACGATGCACATAATCTTCCGGCACATCCGGCAGGTCGAAATTGACCACCTGTGGCAACTGGTCGATGTCGATGCCACGGGCAGCAATATCGGTAGCCACCAGGATCTGCAGGCTGCCCCGCTTGAACTGATCCAGTACCTTGGTGCGCTGCGCCTGGCTCTTGTTGCCATGAATGGCGGCAGACTGGATACCATCTTGCTCCAGGCGTTTCACCAGCTTGTTGGCGCCGTGCTTGGTGCGGCTGAACACCAGGGCCTGATGCCAGGACTGGTCGCGGATCAGGTGACTGAGCAGCTCTGCCTTGCGCCCCTTGTCTACCGGATGCAGGGTCTGGCTGACACGCTCGGCCGCCGTACTGACCGGTGCAACGCTTATCTCAACCGGATTGCGCAGCAGGCCACGGGCCAGTTTCTGGATTTCACCCGAGAAGGTGGCGGAAAACAGCAGGTTCTGGCGCTGCTTCGGCAGCATGGCCAACACGCGGCGGATGTCATGGATGAAACCCATGTCCAGCATGCGGTCGGCCTCGTCGAGCACCAGGGTCTCGACCTGGTCCAGTTTCAGTGCGCCCTGTTGATGCAGGTCCAGCAGGCGGCCCGGTGTGGCCACCAGCAGATCGACCCCGCGACGCAGGGCAGTGATCTGTGGATTGATTTTCACGCCACCAAACACCACAGCCGAACGCAGGTCCATATATTTCCCGTAGGTCTCAATGCTGGCGTGCACCTGTGCCGCCAGCTCCCGTGTCGGGGTCAGGATCAGGGCCAGCGGGCGTGCGCTGTTAGCACGCGGACGCTCGGCCAGACGGTGCAGCATGGGCAAAACGAAACCGGCTGTCTTGCCGGTGCCGGTCTGGGCCGATGCCAATACATCATTGCCTTTCATGACAGCAGGAATGGCCTGTGCCTGGATGGGTGTGGGTGTGTCATATTGCTGTTCTGTAACAGCCTTAAGCAGGGACTCATGCAGCCCCAGTTCAGTAAATTTCATGCGATTCCTTGTTTACATTCGTGCGCACAGTCCATTGCTGCCAACTGCAGAGTATTGTCTGTTGCGCGTTATTCGATACCTGCGCCAATGGCAGGCCGGATGCGGCATTCAGTAATTGCAGCTCGAGAGGGAATTCAGGAGGGAATTAAGGATGACGCGCCAGATCAGGGTTTCAATGGCCGGCTGATCAGGCAGGGCGGCACTATACCACGCTTTCCTCGGACTCAATAGCAATTGTTTGTAACCCGGCGCTAGTGGGCCATGCGGATAATACGGTAACCTTCAGCCGCGCCACAGGCACCGTGGGCAAGGCGCGCGAGCGCAGG
>PWQG01000088.1 GCA_003556835.1 Gammaproteobacteria bacterium | reverse complement strand
CGGAAAGCCTGCTGGCGATCAGCGGTCGTCAGGTACTCGGCGCCACGTTGGCCGAACTGCTGCTTGACGCCGACCAGGACATCAGCGACATACAAAATGCACTGGCGGAAAACAGCAGCTTCACCAAGCGCAAGACCGAGCTACTCCTGTTTCACGGCAAGACATTGACCGTGGACTACACCATCACGCCACTGGCAGACGTCAATGGCGCCAGTCTGCTGCTGGAAATCCAGGGCATGAACCACGCCGAGCGCATCACCCGTGAAGAAGCCCTGATCAGCACCCACGAAACCACGCGCGAACTGGTGCGTGGCCTCGCCCACGAAATCAAGAACCCGCTGGGCGGGATCCGTGGAGCCGCCCAACTGCTGGCCAGCGAACCGCCAGGCACGGACCTGAGCGACTACACCACGGTGATCATCGAGGAAGCCGACCGCCTGCGCAAACTGGTTGATCGCCTGATGGGCTCGGGCAAGCTCCCGGAATTTCGCAGCCTCAACATCCACGAAGTGCTGGAGCGGGTGCGCAGCCTGATCGAAGCGCAGATCGCCGACCAGGATATCCGCGTGGTACGCGACTATGATCCGAGCATTCCGGTGCTCATCGGGGATTCTGAACAACTCATCCAGGCGGTGCTGAACATCGTCAGCAATGCCGTGCAGGCGTTGGAGAGCCCCGATGTACGACACCAGGGTGGCATCATCGAACTAAAAACGCGGGTCGTGCGCAACGTCACCATCGGCACCAAATTCCATCGCCTGGCCGCCCGCATCAACATCATCGACAACGGGCCCGGTATTCCGGAACAGCTGATGGATACATTGTTCTACCCGATGATCAGCGGACGCGCCGAAGGTACCGGCCTTGGCCTGTCCATCGCCCATGCCATCGTCAACCAGCACAAGGGCATCATCGAGTGCCAGAGCAAGCCGGGCCGCACCTGTTTCTCCCTACTCATTCCGGTTCAGTCAGACAAGAAGGCCGTCTCATGAACAAACAAGCATCGGTATGGATCCTGGATGACGACAAGTCAATCCGCTGGGTACTGGAAAAATCCCTGAGCCGCGATGGCATGCAGACCCAGTGTTTTGAAACCGGCAATGATCTGCTGCATCGCCTGGAAAGAGAGCAACCTGACGCTATAATCAGCGATATACGAATGCCCGGCATCAATGGCCTGGAGCTTCTCAACGAGGTACAACAACGCTTTCCCGAGCTGCCGGTGATCATCATGACGGCGCATTCCGATCTGGAAAGTGCCGTTTCCTCCTACAGCCATGGCGCCTTCGAGTATCTGCCAAAGCCCTTCGACATCGAAGAGGCCGTGGCCATGACGCATCGTGCCCTGGAACATGCCCGCGAGCAGGCCAGCGAAGTGCCCGCGCCGATCATGGAGGACAACAAGGAAATCATTGGTGAAGCGCCGGCCATGCAGGAAGTTTTCCGCGCCATCGGCCGCCTTTCACAATCCAATATTACCGTGCTGATCAATGGGGAATCGGGCACCGGCAAGGAACTGGTTGCCCATGCCCTGCACAAACACAGTCCACGCCGGCAGCAGCCCTTCATTGCCCTGAACGTGGCCGCCATTCCCAAGGACCTGATCGAATCCGAACTTTTCGGCCACGAGAAAGGCGCCTTCACCGGCGCCGCCGCGCAACGCACGGGGCGCTTCGAGCAGGCCAATGGTGGCACACTGTTCCTTGACGAAATCGGTGATATGCCACTGGAGACACAGACCCGCCTGCTGCGCGTACTCTCCGACGGCGAGTTCTATCGGGTCGGTGGCCACACACCCATCAAGGTCGACGTACGCATCATCGCCGCCACGCACCAGAACCTGGAAGAACGCGTCAGCCGCCACCAGTTCAGGGAAGACCTGTTCCACCGGCTCAATGTCATACGCATCCACATTCCGCGCCTGCGCGACCGGCTTGAGGATATTCCGCGTCTGGCCCAGCATTTCCTGGCCAAGGCCGCCGAGGAGCTGGAAGTCGAACCCAAGGTGCTGCGCCCGGAAACCGAGCAGTACATCTCCGGCCTGAACTGGCCCGGCAACGTCCGGCAACTGGAGAACTTCTGCCGCTGGATCACGGTCATGGCCTCGAGCCGCGAGGTACGGATCGAGGACCTGCCGCAGGAACTGTTTGAACCCGATGCGCAGACCAGCAACACCAGGAGCTGGACCGAACTGTTGCAGCAATGGGCCAGCCAGGAGCTGAACCTGGGTCACAAGGGTATCCTGCAACAGGCCACCCCGGAGTTCGAACGCACCATGATCGAAGTGGCCCTCAAACACACACTGGGCCGACGCCGGGATGCAGCGGAACTGCTGGGTTGGGGCCGTAACACCCTGACTCGCAAGATCAAGGAACTGGAGATCGAAACCGACCAGGACGAGGATTGACGGGCGTGAATACCGCCCCTTTGTTTGTGACAGAGTGAAGAAGCAGACCGTAAGCTGTTGAATAATCTCGATCATGACCCTATATTGGCGCAACTGAAAATAAAGGAGCCCCCAGGAAACCTCTGGGGGCTCCCAAAAGCCAAGAACGGGCAGAATCGCTATGATCGAGATCAGTCACATCACCAAGACCTTCGAGCAGTTCAAGGCCGTGGACGACCTCAGTTTCACGGTCCGCGAAGGCGAAGTGCTGGGTTTCCTCGGCCCCAATGGTGCCGGCAAATCCACAACCATGAAAATCATCACGGGCTTTCTGGCTCCTACCGCCGGCTCCGTCACCGTGGACGGGCACGATATCGAGACCGACCCGATTGCCGTGAAGGCACTGATCGGCTACCTGCCCGAAGGCGCACCCAGTTATCCGGACATGACGGTGATGGAATTCCTCGAATTCATTGCCGATATCCGTGGCCTGAGCGGCGAGGAGAAAACCCGACGCATCCAGCAGGTCATCGATCAGGTGGAGCTGGGACCGGTCTGCCACCAGACCATCGACACCCTCTCCAAAGGCTTCAAACGCCGGGTTGGCCTGGCCCAGGCCCTGGTGCATGACCCCAAGGTACTGATCCTGGACGAACCCACCGACGGACTCGACCCCAACCAGAAAATGCAGGTGCGCCGCCTGATCCGAAACCTGGCCACCGACAAGATTGTCATCGTCTACACCCATATCCTCGAGGAAGTCACCGCCGTGTGCACACGTGCCCTGATCATCGCTCATGGGCGGATTGTGGCCGATGGCGCGCCGCGGGATCTCGAAGCACGGTCGAAGTATCACCGTGCGGTCAGCATCCAGGTCCAGGACGGCTTCGACCTGAACCAGGCGCTGGCGAGCGAAGAGGCCATCGCCGGAATCGAGGCCGATGCGGATGCCGAGAACACCTTCATCGTGATTCCCAGAGACGGGCAACCCCTGTTCAAACACCTCGCCGAGCGTTCCCAGAAGGAGAACTGGCCGGTCGAGGAAATGCACATCGTGCGTGGCCAGCTCGAGGATTTCTTCCGCAGCATCACCGCGGATCCATCCAGTGCGCAGCGTCAACCAGCCGGGCAGGAGGTCCAGTAAACAATGGGAAACATGGGAATCATTTTCCGGCGCGAACTGAGCGCCTATTTCACCACGCCGCTGGCGTATGTCTTCATCGTGATCTTCCTGGTGATGAGTGGTATTGCCACCTTTGACCTGGGCGGTTTCTACCAGCGCGGCCAGGCGGACCTGCAGCCGTTTTTCAACTTCCACCCCTGGTTGTACCTGTTCATGATCCCGGCACTGGCCATGGGCCTGTGGGCGGATGAGCGCAAGACCGGCACCATCGAACTGCTGCTGACCCTGCCCATCCGCCTGGCCGACGCCGTGGTCGGTAAGTATCTGGCGGCATGGGCACTTGCCGGCATCGCCCTGGCACTGACTTTCCCGATCTGGATCACGGTCAACTACCTGGGCGAACCGGACAACGGCATCATCTTCGCCGCCTATCTGGGCAGCTGGCTGATGGCCGGCGCCTTCCTCGCCGTGGGTTCCTGCATGTCGGCCATCACCCGCAATCCGGTGATCGCCTTCATCCTGACCGTGGCCATCTGCTTTGCCTTCGTGGCCTCCGGCACCCAGATCGTGCTGGGCGCCTTCCCCGGCTGGACCCCGCAGTTCCTGCTCGATGCCATTGCCGCACTGAGCTTCCTGACACACTTCGACGCCATCAGCCGCGGTGTGCTGGACATTCGCGACATCCTGTTCTTTGTCGTGTTCATCGGGGCCTGGCTGCTGGCCAGCGCCATTGTCATCGAACTCAAGAAAGCCAACTAACAGGAGCCGGTCATGCAACACAAGCGTCTATTTTCAGCTACCGGACTCATCGCCACCGCACTGGGCCTGATCATCGCGGTAGCCCTGATCAGCAGCTTCCCACGCCTGCGTATCGACCTGACGGCCGACCGCCTGTACTCCCTGGCTGATGGCACGCGCAATATCGTGCGCGGTATCGACGAGCCGATCGAACTGATCTTTTTCTATTCAGACCGCGCCACGGCGGATGTGCCACAGGTGCGCGCCTATGCCAACCGGGTGCAGGAACTGCTGCAGGAGATGGTGATTGCCAGCAACGGTAATCTGAGCCTGCAGGTCATTGATCCCGAACCGTTCTCGGTGGATGAGGAAATGGCCACCGAATACGGCATCCGTGCCGTACCCCTGGCCCAGGGCGCCGAGGAAGTCTACTTCGGCCTGGTGGCACGGGATGCGGCCAGCGAAGCCTTTGAATCCCTGCCACTGATCCGACCCGACCAGGAGGAATTCCTGGAGTACGAGTTCTCCCGCTTGATCACCCAAGTGGCCCAGCCCGAACCGGTGGTGGTCGGCTTCCTGTCGGACCTGCCGATTGACGGTGGCTTCAATCCGGCGGCAGGTCAGCCCACACCGCCCTGGGCCGTCATGAGCAGCATGCGCTTGCTGTACGAAGTCGAGCGGATTGATCCGACCACCGACTGGATCGAGGATGACATCGACATCCTGATGGTGGTCCATCCCCAGGATCTCAGCGACCAGACCCTGTATGCCATTGACCAGTTCATACTCGGTGGCGGCCGGGCAATGGTCTTTGTCGACCCGAACTCGGACTTCCAGACCAACCAGGTGCTGGCGCAGGGCGAGACCTTCGAGACCCTGGCTTCCGACCTGAACCCGATTCTGGACGCCTGGGGCATTGATTATGACCCCTCGCAGGTGGTGGCCGACGAGGAACTGGCACTGTTCATCAGTGCGGGCCAGCAACAGCGCCCGATGACCCATGTCGGCATGCTGGGTGTGCAGCGACCGGGCTTCAGCAATGACATCATCACCGGTCAGTTGCAGGTGATGAACATCGCCTCGGCCGGCGCCCTGTATCACCGCGAAGGCGCCAGCACGGAATTTGAACCACTGATCCGCTCCAGTGAGCGTTCAGGTCTGATCGACAGTGTCTTTTTCCGTGACCTGACCGATCCCACCATCCTGCAGGACGAATTCCAGGAAGATGAGAACCGTTACACTCTGGCGGCACGCATCAGTGGCACGGCCCGCAGTGCTTTTCCCGATGGCCCGCCGACCATCGACGAGGACGAACCCCGCGGTGTCGACGTTGTCATCGAGGACGGTGAAGCGGTGGTGCAGGACCCGCTGGACAACCAGCGAGACTATCCGCCCCATATCAACGAGTCGAGCAATGGCATCAGTGTCATCCTGTTTGCCGACAGCGACGTACTGACCGACCGTCTCTGGGCACGTATGCAGAATGTCGGGGGTCAACGCGTACCGCAGCCGTTTGCCAACAATGGCGATTTTGTCATCAATGCCCTCGACAACCTGGGCGGCAGCCAGGATCTGATCAGCATCCGCGGCCGGGGCAGTTATGCCCGCCCGTTCACCCGGGTGCTGGCCCTGCAGCGCGAAGCCGATGAGCGACTGCGCGAGGAGGAATCCAACCTGCTGCGCAGCCTGTCCCAGACCGAACAGCAGATCGCGGCCCTGAGTCAGGAAGGTGATGGCACGGGCACCATGACTCCGCAACAGGAAGCCGAAATCGAGCGCTTCATGCAGCAGCAACTGGAAACCCGGCGGCGCCTGCGCGAAGTGCGGCATCAACTGAACCGCGATATCGAACAACTGGGCGACCGACTCAAGCTGATCAACACAGCCCTGGTGCCAACCCTGCTGGTGATCGGTGCCCTGGGGGTCAGCTATATGCGACGCCGGCGAAGGCAGGAGAGTCAGCGCCGGGCCTGATCATAAAGGGGGTGGCGACTGCCGCCCCCCCCGGCACCCTGGTCGAGGCCCGGCTCAAACCGCGCTCAGCTCAGTGTATAGGGAAGGGACAGGGTGACACAGGTGCCAACGCCCACTTCGCTATCGATCTGCAGGCGACCGTGGTGGGCTTCGGCAATGAGATGGCAGAGATACAGACCCAGGCCGAAGCCACCGGTGTTGCGGGTACGGGCACTGTCCACCCGATAGAATGGCTCATGAACATGCGCCAGGTGGTCGGCGGATATTCCCTCGCCCTGATCACGTATGCTGAGCACGGCACGCTCTTCCGCAAAGCGCACACTGATATGCACGGGACGGTTGCGGCCATAACGGATGGCGTTGTTGACGAGATTGGCAAACAGCAGACGGATGCGCAACTGATCCAGTTCGACCGTGCGATCCTGCTCCTCCTCCGGCAAGTCCAGCTCCAGCCCACCACTGTATTGCTGGAATTGTTCGGAAAGAAAACCGATGTAGGAGGCGAACTGCACCGGCTCCGAGGTCAGGGAAGCATGCCGCGTGCTGAGTCGCTCGGCTTCGATCAGGTCGGAGATCAACAGGTCGATCTCATCGATATCATCACCCAGGGCATTTTTCAGCGCCCCATCTTCCATGAACTCGATCTGCAGCTTGGCGCGTGTGACCGGTGTGCGCAGCTCGTGGCTGATGGCCAGCAATAGTTGGCGTTTGGCTTCCAGCATGGACTGCAGGGAGTCGGCCATCTCGTTGATGCTTGTGGTCAGCTCGCCCAGCTCATCCTTGCGCCGCACCTCCACACGGTAGTCGAGTTCACCGGCGCAGATTCTTTCGGCACCCTGGCGCAGTCGGCGCACGGGGTCGAGCAGGCGGCGCACCATATAATAGTTCGACAACAGCACAATCAGCGCAATTCCCATGCCCACATACAGCACGATGTAGTCATAGTCACTGAGCGAGGGTGCCAGGCGATTGAAGTAGAACTCGTAGCCACCGCGATTGACATGGATCACCTGCTCATTGCCCACGGCCAGCATCCGGGCTTCGTCCGACAGCGTGCGCACGAACTCAGCCTCATAGATGTCCAGATCATCCTGATCATCCGACTGCCAATTGATATGCGGGCTGCGGATGATGATGGTCAGGGACAGCTCATTGGCCAGTTCAGCGGCCCGCTCGGTGTTCGGTGGCAAGCCAATGGCATCAACAATCAGGCGCACATTGTCCAGATAAAAAGCGGGCAGGGGATTGAGCCGCTCGCGCCGCCAGTTCTGGTCGATCTGGCGCAGGGACAGGGAAATGGTGACGAAGAAAAAGATGATGGTCAGGCTGAAGATCAGGAACAGCCGGAAAAAAAGGGAACGCGGGGTGCCTGAACCAAGCAGACTCATACCGGCTCGCCGACGAAGGTATAGCCGCGTCCCCATACGGTCTTGATGAAGCGCGGTGTCTTGGAGGTGTCGCCCAGCTTGTGACGCAGTCGCGAGACCAGGGTGTCCACGGCCCGCGAGAACAGCTCGGCGTCAATACCGCGCAGGCGGTTCATCAGCTCATCGCGGCTGAAGGTCTTGTTCGGGGACTGCATGAACAGGACCAGCAATTCGTATTCCATGGTAGTGAGGTCGACGCCCTCGCCATCCAGCTCGACGGTGCGACGGGCCGTATCGACTTCCAGGCCCTTGAAGCTGGGCAGATCGCCGGTGCTGCGGCCCTCATCCGAAGCCCGGCGCAGTATGTTGGTGATGCGAGCGACCAGTTCCCGGGGCTCAAAAGGCTTTGGCAAGTAGTCATCGGCACCGAGCTCCAGGCCAACAATCCGGTCCGTGACCTCGCCATGGGCAGTCAGCATCATGATGGGCAACTGTCCGTATACCGAGGACTTGGCCCGGATCTCGCGACAGATCTCGAAACCGTCCTTTTCCGGCAACATGACATCGAGAATCAGCAGGTCCGGCTTGAGGCGCTTCAGATACTCGAATCCTTTGCTGGGCGTATGTGCCACGGTGACCTGCATGTCGTATCGCTCCAGGTACTGCGTCAGCAGCTGCCCCAGCTTCTCATCGTCATCAATCAAAAGTATCTGTTTCATCTTGTTTTTTCTTCCGGACGGGAAACAGACGAAGTTTACGAATTCGGGGCCCGGAAATCAATCTGCCCCATCATGGTGCCCGCCGATCGGCGGCGCATTCCCCAGCCTGACGCAGAATCCACCCGGACATGAAACCGCAGCGCCGAGTCATGTATCATGTCGCTCCGCTCACGCACAATCCGGGAACCACTTTGATCAGTCTGAACAATGTCCGTGTCATGCAGGCCGAGCACATCCTGCTGGAAGACAGCTCCCTGAGCATCCACAAGGGCCAGAAAGTCGGCATCATCGGCCGTAATGGCAGCGGCAAGACCAGCCTCTTTGCCGTGCTCAATGGCGAGCTGGGGCTGGACCAGGGCGAATTGAAAATGCCCGCCGGCCTGCGGATTGCTCAGATGCACCAGGAAACCCTGGGCAGCGACCGTAGCGCCCGCGATCATGTCATCGACGGCGACCACCGGTACCGGCAGCTGGAGCAGCAACTACAGCAGGCTGAAGCGCAGGATAACACGGACGCCCTGGTACGCCTGCACAGTGAGCTGGACCGCCTCGGCGTCTATGATATTGAAGCCCGGGCGGAGCAGCTTCTATCGGGCCTGGGTTTCCACGCAGTCGATTTCCCGCGACCGATTTCGGATTTTTCCGGTGGCTGGCGCATCCGCCTGAACCTGGCCCAGGCCCTGATGGCCCCGTCGGATCTGCTATTGCTGGACGAACCGACCAACCACCTGGACCTGGAAGCCACCCTCTGGCTCGAACAGTGGCTCAATCGCTACGAGGGAACCCTGCTGATCATCTCCCACGATCGCAGCTTCCTCGACAAGGTCATCGATCATGTGGTCAGTTTCGAGAACCGGCAGCTGATACTCTACAAGGGCAATTACAGCGCTTATGAGAAACAGCGCGCAGAGCGCCTGGCCCTGCAACAGGCCATGGCCGAGAAACAGCAGCGGCGGGTGTCGGAAATCGAGGATTTTGTGCGCCGCTTCCGCTACAAGGCCACCAAGGCAAAACAGGCCCAGAGCCGATTGAAGGAACTGGATCGGATGCAGCGCATTGCGCCGGCGCATATTGACTCCCCTCTCGATTTTCGCTTTCCGGAAGCGGATCGTGTTCCGGATGAAGTTTTGTCGCTGGAAGATGCCGCCATCGGTATTGACCAGACCCGGCTGGTCGAAGGCATCCGCCTGCGTCTGCTGGGCGATACCCGGATCGGTCTGTTGGGGCTCAATGGCAGCGGCAAATCCACCCTACTCAAGACCCTGGCAGGGGAGCTGCCCCTGTTGGACGGTGAAATGAATGCCTCCCGGCACCTGAAGATCGGATACTTTGCCCAGCACCAGGTGGATGTACTGAACATCCATATCAGTCCACTGCAGACGCTGCAAAAAATCGATCCGGCCGCACGGGAGCAGGAACTGCGAAACTTCCTCGGCAGTTTCGACTTCAGGGGCAATCGCGTGGATGACGCCATCGAGAACTTTTCCGGCGGGGAAAAGTCACGCCTGGCGCTGGCCCTGATTGCCTGGCAGAAGCCCAACCTGCTGCTGATGGACGAGCCCACCAACCACCTGGACATGGATATGCGATGGGCACTGACCGAGGCCCTGCTTTCCTATCGCGGCGCACTGGTGATCGTCTCTCACGACCGGCACCTGCTCAACAATACCGTGGATGAGTACCACGTGATCCGCAACGGGCGCTGCCGCCTGTTTGATGGCACGCTGGATGATTATGCCGGTTGGTTGCAGGAGCAGCAGGCAAAGGAACAGCAAGCGCAAGAGGAAAAGGACACGGGGTCAGGCCCCGACAAGGTGGACAAGAAAGCACTGCGCCAGGAGGCGGCCGCGCGGCGACAGGCCCTGGTTCCGCTGCGCAAGGAAGTGCAAAAGCTGGAAAAACGCATGGACAAGCTCAATCTGACGCTGTCCGGTATCGAGGAGGAACTGGCTGACCCCTCCCTGTACGAGGATGCCCAGAAGCCACGGCTGTCCGAATTGTTGAAACAGCAAGGGGAGTTGCGCGGCGAACTGGAGCAGCTGGAAGAAGACTGGCTGGAGAAGTCTGACTTGCTGTGAACACCGGATCACGGGGTTCAGTGCCACCTATGACAGACCGTACGGTATAATCAGCTTCCGGCAGCCTCCAGGAACTCCAACAACAGGCGCGCGGTCTCAACAGGATTCTCCTGCTGCACCCAGTGCCCGGCTCCCTCCACCATGTGCACCCCGCGGAAATCAGTACAGACCTCGCTCTGCATCCTCTCCAGGACACCGGGGCTCTGGTAGCTTCCCCAGTCGCTGGCGCCGGCAATGTAGGCGCCTGGCTGATCGATCGTCAGTCCGGCGTACATCTGCCGCTCGGCGGCATTGATACCTCCGGCCCGGTACCAGTTCAGGCCGCCCTGGAACCCGGTGCGCCCGAATTCCTCCACGTAGACTGCAAGATCCCGGTCGGGCAGCCACGTATTGTTGCGGATGTCCTCCGGCGAGGGCATGTAGGGTGACACCGTCTCGGGCATCCCCTTGTCGAGCGCCATAATGTAGTACTCCGGCATCTGGGCCATGTGTTCGGGGGCCCGTGATTCGAGGCGGAAGGGACGATTCCCCGGCCAGTCACCGCTCTTGTAGTGGTAATAAGCCCGGAGAAAATCGTGGAGGCCCTGCGGAGGATTCCACATATCCTCGTTCGCTTCCCGAGATCGCAGATAGGCCTGATAGTGCTTCCGTGGGGGTGTCAGCGAGGCGAGAGTGCCGGTGTCCGCTTCCGATCCTCCCTGCGCCGGTGCTGAAGGCGGTGAGTTGACCGTATCAACAGGAATGGATGGTGGGCCTCCAAACGGCGCGCTCATCAGGACCACGGATCGGAAAACGTCGGGGCGTGCCAGGGCGATCTGGCCGGCGAGCGGAGATCCGATGTCATGACCCACGAGTGCGGCTACCGAGCGGTACCCGAAGGCAAAGACCAGTCCCAGGGCATCACGGGCCAGGTTGAGCCGGCGGTAGGAGGCCAGGTCCCCGTCGTAGTCCGGATCCCATCCGGTCGTCCGTCCGTACCCTCGCTGATCCGGCGCGATCACGTGATACCCGGCATCCGCCAGCGGCTCCATCACGTTCCGCCAGCTGAAAGCGAGCTCGGGAAAACCGTGCAACAACAGGATCGCAGGCCGGTCGGGCGTTTCGAATCCCGCCTCGAGTACGTGCATCCGCAACCCGTTGATATTCTCAACGAAGCGGGACCGTACCCCGGGGGGCAGCACCCCGGCGGGGAGAGCAGACAAGGCTACAGACCCAGGATCGGCGGCAGGCAGTCCGGCGAGCGGGCGAGCTCCCAGCAGAGTGGCCGCTCCGGCTCCGAGGAGTCCGCGCAGGACCTGGCGGCGGGAAGGGGAGTCGGGCATCGGCATCTCCTGGGACTGTTAGCGGGGAGGATGTATACCTGCGGCAGTATGTTCAGCTTATATAAATTAAAGGTATCTACGAAGCAGGAAGTTGTCCAGCTTCGCAACCAAGTATGACAGAACCGCCATAAAAGCTTCATCAATCCGTAGCAGATCCGTCACATACCCTCAGTAGACTTCAATCAGCTCCAATGGCTGAAACTGACTACATACTACATAATTGAGGGTAGGATAATGCAATTCCGAAAAAATTTGCTCGCCGTGGCAATTGCCGCAGCGGTGACCGGCGTGCCCGCCACCACAATGGCGCAAAGTGGCACCCAATCAGACTCACTGAACCTGGCACAGGTCAGCCAGACCTCATCCATCAGTGGCCGCATCACTGACAATCGTAACGGCAATCCGCTGCAGGGCGCCGTGGTCAGTATAGAATCCCTGAATGTATCGGACACCACGGACTCGGAAGGCCGCTTTCGGCTGGCCCGACTTGCCCCAGGCACATACACCATCAGCGTGCGTTATGCGGATCGG
>PWQG01000322.1 GCA_003556835.1 Gammaproteobacteria bacterium | reverse complement strand
CAGAGTATGTAACTGAAGAGTTCGATGCGGTGTTTCAGGAAAAAGGCCTGGTCAGAAATGACCGAATTAATGATATTGTTGTGACATTGCGTTACCGGCATGTGAATCTCAATCCGGAACAGGAGGAGATCGATCCCTTTGAGCGGCGGATCGAATCTGATGTGCGCTTGCGCTATGCGGCCACCATTGAAATGGAGATGAGGGAAACCGGATCCGGAGAGCTTGTCTGGGCTGGACAGGTCAATCGCATTCACAGCGTCCTGCCGGGGCAGTATATGCACGAAGACCGCGCCCGTCCGGCGTTCCGTGCGGCTTTCCGGGCTGCCCTGGAAAGTTATCCTGCGCTGGATGACCCGGCCGACTGAAGGGTCGGGTGGGTTCTTGTTTGGTTAGATTCCCTCTGCGGATTCTAGTATGATCCTCGTTTTCGGAACGTGAAGATATCGTATGTCTGATCTGGTCATGCAGGGTCTGGAGCTTGCCGCAGTGGGCATGGGCTTTGTATTCTCCTTCCTGGTACTGCTGGTGTTTCTCACTGCGCTGATGTCGCGGGTGGTCCTGCGTTATGGCGACGCCAAGGAGAGCGAGCCTGAATTTGCCGGATCCGGAACCCGGAGTGGGAGTGGGGCCGGTAGTCCGGCTTCGGACGCGGCCAGCTCGACCGGTGCTTCCGCCCGCACTGTTGCGATCATCTCTGCGGCCATCATGCAGCATAGGCAGCATAAAGCTGCTGCCAGTGTGTCAGACAGCCAAATCCACGAAAAGGACTCCTGATCCATGAGCGATAAGAAACAACCGCTGGGCATCACCGATGTCATCCTGCGTGATGCGCATCAGTCATTGCTGGCCACCCGGATGCGGCTGGACGATATGCTGCCGATCGCCGAAAAGCTCGACAAGGTCGGTTTCTGGTCTCTGGAATCCTGGGGTGGCGCCACGTTCGATGCCTGTATCCGTTATCTGGGCGAAGACCCCTGGGAGCGTATCCGGGAACTGAAAAAAGCGATGCCCAACACGCCGCAGCAGATGTTGTTCCGTGGGCAGAATATCCTGGGATACCGCCACTACGCTGATGATATCGTGGACCGTTTTGTCGAGCGCGCCGCAAAGAATGGCGTGGACGTGTTCCGGGTGTTCGATGCAATGAACGATGTGCGCAACCTGGAAACGGCCATCAAAGCCGTAAAACGCGAGGGCAAACATGCCCAGGGCACCATGTCCTATACCGTGAGTCCGGTGCACACCATCGATTCCTGGGTGTCCATGGCGCGGCAGATCGAGGACATGGGAGCTGATTCCCTGTGCATCAAGGACATGGCAGGCCTGCTGGCACCCTATGTTGCCTATGAGTTGATCACCGAACTCAAGAAAGCCACTTCGCTGGACATTCACATGCAATGTCATGCAACCACCGGGCTTTCGACGGCCACCTATATCAAGGCCGTGGAGGCAGGTATCGACAACCTGGACACGGCGATTTCCTCCATGAGCATGACCTATGGTCATACACCCACGGAAACGTTGGTGGCGATGCTCGAGGGCACTGATCGTGACACCGGCCTGGACATTCACTTGCTGGAAGAGATTGCCAGTTATTTCCGTCAGGTACGTAAAAAATATGCACGCTTCGAGGGAGCCCTGAAAGGCATCGATTCGCGAATTCTGGTGGCTCAGGTGCCGGGTGGCATGCTGACCAATCTGGAAAACCAGTTGCGGGAACAGAATGCCACGGACCGACTCGATGAAGTGCTTGAGGAAATCCCGAGGGTGCGTGAGGATCTGGGTTTCATCCCGCTGGTGACGCCGACGTCCCAGATTGTGGGTACCCAGGCTGTGCTCAACGTGCTGACCGGAGAGCGCTACAAGACGGTGACCCGGGAAACCGAAGCGGTTCTGAAAGGCGAATACGGTGCCACTCCCGCCAAAGTCGACAGTGCGTTGCAGGAGAGGGTGCTGGATGGCGGTGAACCGATCACCTGCCGGCCCGCGGATCTATTGGAGCCGGAATTCGAGAAACAGCAGAAAGAATTGAAAGAGCTGGCCAAAGAGAAATCCTTCAAAATCCTGGATGATATTGATGACACCCTGACCTACGCCTTGTTGCCGCAACCGGCGCTGAAATTTTTCCAGAATCGGGACAACCCGGACGCCTTCGAGCCAGTACCTACAGCAGAAGATGCGACGTCTGCGCCTGGAAAAACGGCCGATTCGGCAGCAGGGGAACCTGGCGTCTACACCGTCGAGCTGGAGAACCGACGTTATGTGGTTCGCGTGACCGAGGGTGGAGATGTCAGCGAGATTGGTGAAGTATCCGGCTCGGATGGAAAGAAAGAGGCAGCACAGGAATCTTCCGGTTCAGCGCAATCGGGCGGTGAGCTGTACCAGGTGAAAGCGCCTCTTTCCGGCAATGTGTTCAAGCTTGTGGCCGACGAAGGAACTGAAATCCAGGAAGGAGACGTCCTGATGGTGCTGGAAGCGATGAAAATGGAAACCGAAATCCGTAGTGATCGGGCCGGAACCGTCAAGACCCTGCATGTGGCGGAAGGAGAATCCGTCAGTTCAGGTGATCCCCTGGTGAGTCTGGCCTGATCCATGGAAACCCTTATCCAACTCTGGCAGTCGACTGGCCTGTATCAGCTCGATCCCCGGCAGGGCATGATGATTGTCATCGGCCTTCTGTTGCTGTATCTGGCCATCGCGAAAAAATTCGAGCCCCTGTTGCTGGTGCCCATCGGGTTTGGCGGCATCATGGCCAACATCCCCGGAGTGGACATTGCCACTGCTGAAGGGGTGTTGGCCCAGTTCTACATGATGGGCCTGGAAACCGGCATTTTCCCGCTACTGATCTTCCTTGGTGTGGGTACGATGACCGATTTCGGTCCATTGCTGGCCAATCCCAAGACCCTGCTACTGGGCGCGGCAGCCCAATTCGGCATCTTTGCCACGGTCATC
This sequence comes from Gammaproteobacteria bacterium, assembly GCA_003556835.1. Taxonomy (GTDB): domain Bacteria; phylum Pseudomonadota; class Gammaproteobacteria; order Pseudomonadales; family Pseudohongiellaceae; genus PWQG01. The sequence goes on along the minus strand of PWQG01000322.1, from coordinate 164 downwards.
GGAGCCCTGTTCTTCACTGATATCGGATGGTTTGACTTCAGTATCCAGCAGGCTGCCGCCATCGGTATCATCGGTGGCGCGGATGGCCCCACTGCGATTTACGTGTCAGGGATGCTGGCGCCCGAATTGCTCGGTCCCATTGCCGTGGCGGCGTATTCCTACAT
>PWQG01000219.1 GCA_003556835.1 Gammaproteobacteria bacterium | reverse complement strand
TCTTCCGCTACGGCAGTCAACGCCGCGACAATCTGGCGAGCCTTGGTGTCGGCCGGCGGATCGAGGACATAGGGCGGCTTCCATTCGCGCACCGGGCGCAATTTGTCGATGTGCGTCATCACCACCAGTAACGGCGGAGATCGCCGCTTCGGGTTGGCCAGCATGCCGCGTAACTGGTCCAGACGCTGACGCTCCTCGTCACGATCAGGACGATGGGCAGCGGTGACCCAGAGCACCAGGTCTGCGTCCATGGCAGTCTTCTTCAGCACCTCGCTGTCGAACAGGGCGCCGTCAAACCCAGGCGTATCGAAGACCAGGCCCTGGATCTCATCATCGCGCTCGAGTCGATAGCCGACAATTTCCGTGGTGGTATCGGGCAGAAGATCGACAGCCGCCGTCAATTCACCAAACAGCGCATTGATCAGACTCGATTTCCCGGCATTGGCGCGACCCATCAACAGTATGCGCAACGGCTCATGCTCTTCCTTCCTCTCTTCGTGTGTGGCCAGGCGCCTGTCCGGTGCGTCCATCCGGGTCTGATCTTCCAATCGGGACAGACCGCCGTACAGGTCAATCGCGTGATAGCCAAGCTTGTGAATGTATTCGCGCAGCAGCCAGGTCTGCACCCGGTCCGAACCCTGGTCGAGCGCCCGGCTGCTGACCGCGCGGCGCAACTCGGCAACGGCGGCCGATTGCGGCGCGAATATGGCCCGCGCGGCGCGGAACCAGCCTTCATGCCGTTTCAGCAATGCACGCAGATTGTTGGCCCGGGACATGGTTCCCAGGGTCAGGCGGTGGCTGAACGGAATGTTGTTGACGACCTCTTCGCGCAGCTCCCGCGCAGCCCGCTCGATGATGGTCAAGGTATGCGGGAGGGTCATTTCCAGCAGGGGCTGGGACCTGTGCGGATGAAAATGCCCGGCCACCGTGATCAGTACATGACGCCCCAGGCGCAGGAGAGCCGCCCCATCGTGAAGCGGCCATTCGGCCACGGTGGCGTCCGATGCCATCCGCTCGATCTTCTCCCAGCATTCATCGGCTTCAGCGGTCCAGTGAGTGCCAGGCCGGGATGTTGTTCGCGGCAGCGCTCGTTGGTCGCGCGCCCTGGCGATCCGATTGATCGCCAGGCCGACACCCGAGGCCAGCGCGGCAGCCAACAACCACCAGAGCAACCAGCCCGATTGCCACATCCACATGGTGGCAAAAACCGGCAATAAGGCCAGCGGCAACACAGTGATGCCCACGGCAATTACCCGCAGCCAGCCGAACTCCTTGATCAGATCCTTCATGATGACGGCTCCTTGCGGGCCTGCTGCTTACGAAGCAGTTGTCGACCCTGCTCCAGACCGTCCCGATAGGCTTGCCGCAAGGCTGTGGCATCAATGGCATGACCTTCTTGCTTACGGCTCAGGTATACACAGGCCGCCTTACCCAGTGCAAATGTGATGGCGCCGCTGGCACTGGCGCCCAGGACTGCGCCCGCGGTCTGACCCCAGACCGGAATCAGTTTGACCACGCTACGCACGGCCAGACGTGCCCCGTAGGCCGCTGCGAAGCCGGAGCCCAGAAGGCCCAGGAATTCGGCACTGTTGCGGGTCGTCCAGCGCTGTCCGTACAGACCGGCCAGGCGACGCAGCAGCCCTGCCTGCACAGCCGGCACCAGCGCCAGATCAACGACCGGCAAGGCACCGACAGTACCGGCAGCCAGGCTGAACCCGACAATATGCGGATGAGCCGCACGGCTGTAGATATCACTGATCCCGGGATCGGTGCGCAGGCGCGCTTCCAGACCGAGCGCAGCGGCTTCCTCGATTGTATCCCACAAGGCATCCAGCCCGTATTCGGTCGGCTCGAAACCATCTTCCGGCAAGGTGAAATCAATCGGAACCCACAGCAACGGCCCCTTACCAGGCAGTCCGGCGAAGAACTCACGCTGGGCGAGCAGCGGGCGACTCAGGCCCTCCGGCACTGCGTCCTGCCAAGCATCGTCGTGGTACGGATATGGCAGGACATGACCCGATTGTTCCTCGTCATAGGCATGGTGCAAGCAGGTCTGGGCAATGACGACCGGCCAGTCCGGGTGGCGCTTACGCACCTGTTTCAAGACGTCCAGGACTGCTTGTGGCCGGGTTTCCGCGGCCCGAACCACGACGATCAGCAAATGCGACCGTTCCTCGCACAGCGCAATATCCTCGGACGGGTCATAGCCCACTTCACCCAGGCCACGGGTGTCGAGAAAGCGGACCACCGGCACGTCCGGCGGAAAATCGTACATACTGGCCGTGCGGGTACAGGGCCGAAAACCATCACCTATCTCGGCCCGCGAACTGCCGGTCAGGGCACGAACAATCGACGTCTTACCCGACTGCGCGAGCCCCAGCAACCAGACCACCGGTGCTGACTCACGCTCGGCGGCCTTGTCCAGCGCCTGCGACAGTTGCGTGGCATCGACATCCGGCGCGCTCAATGCTCGGTGCAGGCGCTGCCGAAGTCCGGCCCAGATTTTGCGATTGTCGTTCATGTTGCATTCACCGAAAGATTCATTGCCCATCGTAGCGCAAAGGCTGCTGGAAAATCCGCCCTGTATACTCCATAGTAATCAGATGACGCGTGAATGTATTGTCTGCAAGCCGGGGAATGCAACCGGGGTCCAGCAGTACTTGCCGAAAACCGACGGCGTCTCTGCCACCGTGCACAGCGTTACGTTGATAAGGAGATACCACTCAAAATGGATGAATCAAAACAGAAAATAGCCTTGTTCATTGATGCAGATAACGCCCCGGCCAACCGGTTTGAAGACGTTCTCAGCGAAGTGGCCAAGTATGGTGTGGTAACAATAAGAAAGGCTTATGGGAACTGGAAATCACCCACCCTGAAGCAATGGGAAGACCTGCTGCACGAATACGCCATTCAACCCGTCCAGCAGTACGATCTTACAAAAGGGAAAAACGCTTCGGATATTGCGCTTGTCATTGACGCAATGGATGTGATGTATACCAAAAATATTGATGTAATGTGTTTTGTTTCATCCGATTGTGATTTTACACCAATGGTCACACGTGCGCTTGCCGAAGGAAAGGTCGTTCTTGGATTTGGTGAGCGTAAGACCCCGGCTCCATTT
>PWQG01000181.1 GCA_003556835.1 Gammaproteobacteria bacterium | reverse complement strand
GGCCGCATCATCGGCTTCAGCACCGGCATAGCGGGCGGAGTAGATACCCGGCGCGCCGCCGAGGGCATCCACGGCCAGGCCGGAGTCATCGGCGATGGCGGGCAGGCCACTGGCCTGGCAGGCGTGACGCGCCTTGATCAGGGCATTCTCGATGAAAGTGAGGCCGGTTTCCTCGGCGTCACTGATATCCAGTTCCCGTTGCAAAACGATCTCGAGTTCACGCCCGGCCAGCATCTGCTGCAACTCGCGCAGCTTGCCCGCATTGCCGCTGGCCAGCACGATCCTGTGTCTGTCGCTCTGGCTCATGCGCTGTCCTGATTGCTGATGTGGTAGATGGCAATCTCGCTGAGCAGATTGGGGAAGCGCCTGATCAGCCAGTTGCCGCGGTGCCTGAAGTCCACCACGGTACGCTGCAACACCCGGATGTTACGACTGGCGCAGAAGCGGTCAAAATCGCGCACCGTGCAGAAATGGATGTTCGGCGTGTCATACCACTCGTAGGGCATATAGTGGGATACCGGCATACGTCCCTTGAAGCCGAGGTAACAGCGGCTGCGCCAGTTACCGAAATTGGGGAAGGTGATGATGCCCCGGCGGCCGATACGCAGCATGTCTTCCACCAGGCGATCGGGATAGCGCATGGCCTGCAGGGTCTGGGTCAGCAGCACGGTATCAAAGCTCTGGTCCTGGAAGTTTTCCAGGCCCCTGTTAAGGTCCTGTTGCACGACATTGACGCCGCGCCGCATGCACTGCTCGATATTGTCCCCGGCGATTTCCAGGCCCAGGCCGTTGATCTGCTTGTGCTGTTGCAGATAGTCCAGCAGTGCGCCATTGCCACAGCCCAGGTCCAGTACCCGGCTTTCGGGCTCGATCCATTGCTGGATGATTTCCAGATCAGGACGCATGACTGACCTCCTCATGCACCCGCTGCATATAATTGCGGAAGGCACTGATGTAGCGCGGTACCGGCAGCAGGAAGGCATCGTGGCCCTGGTCGGCCTCGATTTCCAGGTAGCTGACCGGCTTGCCGGCCCGGATCAGTGCGTCAACAATCTCCCTTGTGCGGGCCGGCGGAAAGCGCCAGTCCGTGCTGAATGACATCAGCACAAAGCGGCACTGGCTCTCGGCAAAGGCGGCGCTCAGGTCCCCCTCGTAGTCCACGGTGGGGTCAAAATAATCCAGTGCCTTGGTCATCAGCAGATAGGTGTTGGCATCGAAGGTTTCCGAGAAGCGTTCACCCTGGTAATGCAGATAACTCTCCACCTGGAAGTCGACATCAAATCCGAAGCTGAGTTTGCCCTTGCGCAGGTCGCGGCCCAGATTCAGGGAATGCTTCAACTGCTCGGTGGCGCGACCGAATTTCTCCCGCATCGAACTGTCGGAAAGATAGGTGATATGACCCACCATGCGCGCCAGCATCAGGCCGCGCTTGGGCACCACGCCATGGTCGCGGTAGCGCCCATCGTGGAAGTCCGGGTCCGAGGTGATGGACTGGCGTGCCACCTCGTTGAATGCGATGTTCTGGGCGGAAAGCTTGGGGGCCACGGCCAGCATCACCGCGTGGTGGAGCCGCTCCGGGTAGGAAATCGCCCAGCGCATGACCTGCATGCCGCCAAGACTGCCACCGATCACCGCAGCCCACTTGTCGATGCCCAGGCGGTCGGCCAGGCGGGCCTGACTGTGCACCCAATCGCGCACGGTGACCACGGGGAAGTCGGGTCCGTAATACTGCCCGGTTTCCGGATTGATCGAGGTCGGGCCGGTGCTGCCATTGCAGCCACCCAGGTTGTTGAGACTGACCACAAAGAAGTGCCGGGTATCAATCGGTTTGCCGGGGCCGATGCAGTTGTCCCACCAGCCCGGCTTGCGGTCGTCCATGCTGTGATAACCGGCGGCATGATGGTCACCACTCAGGGCGTGACAGATCAGCACGGCATTGCTTTTGTCGGCGTTGAGCTGGCCATAGGTCTCGACCATCAGGTCGTATTGGGGCAGCACGCGGCCGCTGCGCAGGGTCAGCGGTTCGTCAAAATGGTGCAGTTCCGGTTCTACAATACCGACGGAATCTTCCGGGATGGAGTCAGGCATTTTTGTATCGTTTCACTTGGGTTGGTTTTCTTGCATCTCCATTGCCAGCCGGCATCAGGCCCCCAATACGTAGCGCGGATTGATCCCGGCTGGCACGATCAACATCACCCGCACGATCTGGATGGTCAGGAAGACAAAGATCGGTGACAGGTCCAGGCCGCCCATGGGCGGCAGGATCTTGCGGAACGGCGCCATCACCGGTTCGGTCATCTGCCGTACCAGCATCAGAGCCGGATGGGCGCTTTGCGGCGCCAGGAAACTGGCCACGATGGAGATGATGATGGACCAGAAGTAGATGTTGAGAATGAAGGAGAGGGTGCCCAGCAGGGACCAGGTGAAGATCAGGCCGAAACCGGGCAGGGCCAGGCCATGCAGGTAGACCAGTGCGACCATGGCGGCCATCTGGAAGATCAGGGCAAACACCAGGGTGGAGAAGTCCAGGCCACGAAAGCCGGGGATGAAACGCCGGAAGATCTGCACGCCGGGGTCGGTGGCCCGCACCACCAGCTGGGTGATGGGGTTGTAATAGTCGGCCCGCGCCAGTTGCAACAGGAAGCGCAGCAGGATGGCCAGCAGGTACAGGGTGCCCAGGGTGTTGACGAGCAGTATCAGGACTTGATTCATGGTGCGGTTGGTCCTCTCTCAGGCTTGGTCGGCCAGTTCGGCCGAACGGCGGGCGGCGGCCCGCATGGCTTTCTCCACGCTTTCGGTGAAGCCGTCGTGGAGGAAGGATTCGATGGCCTTCTCCGTGGTGCCGCCGGGGGACATCACCTGGCGGCGCAGAACTTCGGGGTCTGCCTCATTCACGCTGGCCAGGCGGCCGGCACCCAGCGCCGTCTGAATGGCGAATCGGCGGGCAATTTCACCATCCAGGCCCATATTGATGGCGGCTTTTTCCATCGCCTCCATCAACAGGAAATAATAGGCCGGTCCGCTGCCGGACAGGGCCGTGATGGTATCCATGTCCGCTTCGTTATCCAGCCAGCAGCTCACGCCCACGGCAGTCATTATGTCACCGGCAAGTTGTTTCTGCCCGATTG
>PWQG01000283.1 GCA_003556835.1 Gammaproteobacteria bacterium | reverse complement strand
GCCGGCATTGCTGACCGCACCACTTTCCTCAATGCCAATCTGCGCTACAGTCGTTCCAATCAATACGGTATTCTCGGGTATGGCGGTGATGATCAGGACGGTGCGTTGCAACTGGAGCTGGCGGCCGCCCTGTTTCTCAATCGTGACTGGGCCGTGGGCATGGAGTACCGCCAGAAACCGGACAATCTCTCGGCCCTGCGGGAACAGGCAGCGCGCGACCTCTTCCTGGCCTGGTTTCCGAACAAACGGCTGTCGCTGACGGCGGCCATTCTCGATCTGGGTGATATCGCCGGCGCTCCGGATCAAACCGGCTATTACCTGTCCATGCAACTGGCCTTCTGATCATGAGAATTTTGACCAGCCTGATCCTGAGTCTGATGCTCCTTTCCTGCAGCTCCCTCTCTCAAGACTCCCGCTCGCAGGCCCCCCTACTGTACGACGAGCTGGGTGGCCAGCAGGGTCTCGAGCGGATTGTCGACAACTTCATCATGGAAATCGCACGAAATGAACGGGTGTTGCCTTTCTTCGCTGACTCGAATGTCGAACGGTTCCGGGACATGGTCACTGAACATTTCTGCATGATCGCCGACGGCCCTTGCGAATACACCGGCGATACCATGATCCAGGTGCATACCGGCATGCAGATCAACGAAGCGGAGTTCAACGCTGTAGTGGAGAACCTGATGACTGCGATGGACGATGCCGGCGTGCCAATCGGAGCCCAGAATCGCCTGCTGGCGCGACTGGCCCCGCTACGCTCGGAAATCATCCATCTCTGAAGGCCCCGCCGATCTGTGAGCCGGTGAAACCGCGGGAGCCCAGGTAACGCTGCAAACGTTGCCAGTGCCGACTGCCAGGCTCCGGTCTGGGCTCGCTGCCGAGTTTTTTCTCCAGTACCTCCTCAGCCAGGTGGCACCAGTCTTCCTCGTCCACCTCTTCCAGTGCCACAGCTATCAGATGGCCAGCCACACCGCGTTGTTGCAGATACTGTTCAATATAACGTGGCCCATAGCCACGTTGCATGCGGGATCGCAGGCAGGATTCGACAAAACGCGTCTCACTGAGCAGATTATCCCGCTCGAGTTGATCCAGCACTTGGCCAATCAGTGATGGATCCGCATCCGCAAAACGTTGTAGCAGTTTTCTTTCCAGCTCGGCCCGGGCATGTTCGCGCCGGGCCAGCATATCCATGGCCCGGCGGCGCAGGTCCAGGAGCAGTGCCTGTTCTTCCTCATCGGTGTGCACGATGCGCTCAGGAACGGGCGGACTCAGCGTCCAGTGCTTCTTCGTCGGCTTCGTCCTTGCTGTCCGTGCCGTCCACTTCCGTCTCGTCCGCTACCGGCCCCCCGAGCAATTGTCGGCGGATCTCGGCTTCCACTTCCTCGGCGATATGCGGATTCTCTTCGAGGAACTGGGCAGCGTTTTTCTTGCCCTGGCCGATCTTCTCGCCCTTGTAGGCATACCAGGCGCCAGATTTATCCAGCAGGTTGAGCTTGACCCCCAGGTCGATGACCTCACCCATGTGGTAGATGCCCTTGCCGTACATGATCTGGAATTCGGCCTGGCGGAAAGGTGGCGCCACTTTATTTTTCACCACCTTGACCCGGGTTTCGTTGCCGATCACCTCATCACCTTCCTTGATGGAACCGATGCGGCGGATATCCAGGCGTACCGAGGAATAGAACTTGAGGGCATTACCACCGGTGGTGGTTTCGGGCGAACCGAACATGACCCCGATCTTCATACGGATCTGGTTGATGAACACCACCAGGGTGTTGGAGTTCTTGATGTTGCCCGTCATCTTGCGCAGGGCCTGGGACATCAATCGGGCCTGCAGGCCGACATGGCTGTCGCCCATGTCCCCCTCGATTTCAGCCTTGGGCGTCAGGGCCGCCACCGAGTCGATGACCACCACGTCCACCGCGCCGGAGCGCACGACCATGTCGGCGATTTCCAGGGCCTGCTCGCCCGTATCGGGCTGACTGATCAGCAGGTTCTCGACGTCCACACCGATATGGCCGGCATAGACCGGGTCCAGGGCATGCTCGGCGTCAATGAAGGCACAGGTGCCACCGGCCTTCTGGCACTCGGCAATGACCTGAAGGGTCAGGGTGGTCTTGCCCGAGGACTCGGGGCCGTAGATCTCCACGACCCGGCCGCGCGGCAGACCGCCGACGCCGAGGGCGATGTCCAGGCCGAGGGAGCCGGTCGATATGGCCGGCACGGCCTCGGTCTTGCGGTCGCCGAGGCGCATCATCGAACCCTTGCCGAATTGCCGCTCGATCTGGGAGAGCGCTGCGCTGAGTGCTTTTTCGCGGTTGCCGTCTTTCATGTCTGATTGGGCCATAGTATTGGGTTCCTGATTGCTTGTTCTGTACTCGCCGGAAGTATTAAAACAGACAATACCTGTATATTCAACCAGTATTCTGCAAGATTTTTTCCGACCTTCCTGTCATTGATTATCGACCATAGTCAGCAATCCTTCCAATGCCGCGACGACACTCTGCTCACGCACCGCTGCCCGGTCACCCTCGAAGTGGAAACAGCGGGCCTGGCTCTGCAGGGTGGGTGACGTCAGGTCACGCACGGCCCAGGCGATCCAGACCGTGCCCACGGGTTTGTCCGGACTGCCTCCGTCCGGCCCGGCAATGCCACTGGTCGATACGGCGACATCGGCGCCGGACACATTGATGGCACCGCGTGCCATGGCCAGGACGGTTTCCTCGCTGACAGCGCCCGGGGCATCCGCGCCGGTAAAAAGTGTCGCGGGTACATCCAGGAGCTTTTCCTTGGCCAGGTTCGAATAGGTGACAAAACCACAACTGAACCAGCCGGAGCTGCCGGAAACCGCCGTGATGGTCTCTGCGATGCCACCGCCGGTACAGGATTCGGCGGTACTGACCTGCCAACCGCGCAACTGCAGGGCTTCACCCAAGGAACGGCTCAAGGCCAACTGTTTACTACTCATAACATCTCCCCCGGCGCCATTGTCACCGATCCGCCAGGGCTTGCAAACCCCGGTCGGCACAATCCGTCCGACCGAGCCTGTCAGGCAGTGGCGGGATCGGCCGGAACAACGGTTTCGGGGGAGAAGAACCGGGCCAGATCATGCAGGATCATGTAGAGGCAGGGGATGAGGAACAGGGTCAGCACGGTG
>PWQG01000151.1 GCA_003556835.1 Gammaproteobacteria bacterium | reverse complement strand
GCCGTGGCAAACCAAGCCAAAACAGATTGTTCATACAACAGGAGATCCATCATGAACAAGGCAATGCAAAAAGGCTTCACATTGATCGAACTGATGATCGTGGTGGCCATCATCGGCATCCTGGCGGCCATCGCCATTCCGGCCTACCAGGACTACACCGCCCGCGCACAGGTCTCGGAAGGCCTCAGCCTGGCCGGCGGCGCGCGCGTCAATATTGAGGAAGCCGTGCAGACGCGGGGCAGTGTTCCCGATGAGGATATTTTCACGGATGGAAGCGCGGCTGGTGGAAACGCTGCGGGCCAGTATGTGCAGCATGTATCGAACTCCTCAACAGGCTCTATCCATGTGCTGATGAAAGATGCGGACGTTGCTGCGCCTATTCAGGGTACAGTCTGGCAGTTGTTCCCGTTTGACCAGGACAACAACCCCGTAAGGACTGGTACTGATGTTGAAGCTCTGACCCGCATCACCGGCTGGGGCTGCGAACCGGGCATTGAGAATGGTGACTCTGCGGTCGCGGGGGATAACCCTATAGATGCCAACTACCTGCCGGGCAGCTGCCGCTTCGATGGTGATGCTGGTGGTGATGGCGATTAATGATCACACCTTGATCGCCAGGGTCTAAAACCCTGAACCTAAAGCCCCCTTCCCCGGAAGGGGGCTTTTTTCTGGACCTCCCCCAAAACAGCAGCCAAAATACCCACTGTGAAAAAGCAGCCTGACGCCGAAATGAGCCGCACCACACACAACCCCCTTTGGCTGCTTCTGGGCAGCACACTGATCCTCGCCTCTACGGCCGTAGCTTATGGCGCCTGGACCGTGCTTGAGCACGCCACTTTTGACAAGGTGCTGCCCTCTATCGCCGAGGCGGCCACCAGTCAGCCCTGGCCCGTAGCCCGGGCCGTGGCCGGCTATGTTGGCGCCACCTTGCTGGCACATCTGGGCTTTGTAATGGTGTTGATGCTGGCCTGGCGGGGGCTGCTTCCGTTGTTCGGCACCCAGCGTCGTGAACGGCGCAACCTGGCGCTGGCGCTAATGGTATTGGGACTGGCCGTGGTCTTGCTTTGGAACGCCGCCCTGTATCCGCGCTCCATATACGCCACCGGTTACGAAACACTGACGGCGCATCCAGTGATGATGGCCATACGCTACGCGCTCACCACGGGCTTGCTGGGCGCCGTGCTTGCCGGCAGCTTTTTAAGCCTGCGGCGTCCACTGGTAACAGCCATCAAACACAAACGCTATCAGCGCGCCGTGATAGCCGGCACAATTGCCGTAATGCTGTCAGCCGTCACCGCAGCAGGTTGGTGGCTCGCCAATGATCGATCTGTCGCCCCGAGCGCGCAACCACATGTGATAATCGTAGGCATCGATGGTTTGCGTCCAGAGGTTACAGGTCTGTTAGGCCCGAAAACCGGCCTGACCCCGTCCATGGACGCCTTTTTTGATGCGTCCGCCAGCTATCCCAATGTGATCTCACCCATGGGCCGCACCTATGCGGCCTGGACCAGCGTGTTCACAGGACAGGAGCCGGCCACGCATGGCAGGCGTTTCAATCTCATGCCTGGCGATCCCGGGCTATCCGCACACAGCCTGCCGAAGCGGCTTTCCGACGAAGGCTACCGCACAATTTACGCCAGCGACAGCCGTCGTATGGCAAATTTTGGCCAACGCCACGGCTTTGACGAAGTCATTAGCCCCAAGACGGGCATTAGTGATTTCCTGATTGCCAGCCTCAATGATGTACCACTGAATAACGTGCTGCTCGCCACCCCAATAGGCCGCTGGCTGTTCCCGCACACCTATGCTAATCGCGCCGCCGACACACGGTATTACCCCAAGTACTTTGACCGTCTGCTGGAGCTTGGCATAGACCAGGGCGGCGAGCAGCCGGTGTTTTTGACCGTGAATTTCACGCTCCCTCACTGGCCCTACTTATGGGCCAATAGCCATGAAATCGAGACGGAGCTGCTGCCCGAGGATATCCACCAACAATATGCCCGCGCCATCCTCCGTGTAGACCGGCAGTTCGCCAGACTGTTAACACAGCTAGAAAGTCAGGGTTATCTGGACAATGCCATCGTGGTATTGATGAGCGGTCACGGTGAAGAAAATCGGGTAAGCCAGAACTGGTGGGAAGCGGCGCCGGGAGTCGAACGAGCCAATTTCCGGTCCGGCGCGGCCGGCCACGGCTCGATTGCAATAAGCATATTGCAAAACCGGACATTCATGGCCTGGCGCGGCTATGGTGCCATGTCTGGGCAGTTAGTGCCTGGGCAACGTAATCAGTGGACTTCACTGATTGATATTGCCCCCACCATTCTCGACGGCCTGCTCGCCTCTCAGCCGGATGCAGCAGATGGGGTTTCACTGTGGTCGGAAATCACCGAACAAGCAAAACCCATGTCGAGCTCCGACCGACACCTGTTCATTGAAACGGGGTTTACACCCCCAACTATTCTCGCCGGCTTACCTGATCTTGGAAAAATGGTGCGGCAACGCATGGGATACTATGACGTACAATCCGATGGCAGCCTGACTCTGCGTGAGCACATCATTCCGGGCCTGATCCGTGGCAAACAACGTGCCGTGGTGCGTGACGGCTGGATTCTGGGCCTGGTGCCGGGCCGCCCCGGCGGCACCCTGGCGGTGCTCGGCCATATTGACTCCCGCCAGTGGTGGCCGCTGGATGTGGCGGGCGACCCACCACCACCCGCCGAAGCGCCGGTGGCGGAGATGCTGCAAGCGCTGTGTACACATTTCGTCGGCGATGGTGATTTTCGCGGCCATGCCAGATTCTGCACTAATGACTGAGCCTGGCTGGCCATTCACGTACCTGATCAACACTATCGCCTGAGTCTATGTTTTCTGGCACACTCTCAGGTAAACTCGAGAATAGTGAAATGGTGGCCTGCGGGCCTGGACCCCTGATTACAGACATTTGCTGACCTGACAACCATGGCAACGACTTCACCCAAGACCAATTTAAGCGGTCTGGCCCGGCGACTTGTGGCCGACGGCCTGATCGAAAAGGACGCCGCCCTGCAGGCGCAGGAAGATGCCGCCAAGGCCAAGGTGGCGCTTGTCGCCCATCTGGTGGACAAGGACCTGGTCAAGGCACTGGATATCGCCATGGCGGCCTCCGAGGAATTCGGCG
>PWQG01000256.1 GCA_003556835.1 Gammaproteobacteria bacterium | reverse complement strand
GCAGCACTTTGACCCCAATCAGGTTCAACTGAGTACCCTGTTGTCAATCAAGACCGGTGCCTGCCCCGAGGACTGCAAATACTGTCCCCAGAGCGGGCATTACAACACCGGGCTGGAGAAGGAGCGCCTGCTGGAAGTCGAGCGCGTGGTGGCCGAGGCGAGGGTGGCCCGGGACCGTGGTGCAGCGCGTTTCTGCATGGGTGCCGCATGGAAGCAGCCCACCAGGAAGGACTTCCCGGTCGTGCTGGAAATGGTCCGGCAGGTGCGCGCCCTGGGCCTGGAAACCTGCATGACACTTGGTGCCCTGGATCAGGAGCAATCGGATGCACTGGCCGAGGCGGGGCTCGATTACTACAATCACAATCTGGATACTTCGCCGGAATACTACGGGGAGATCATCACCACCCGCAGCTTTCAGGACCGTCTGGATACGCTTGGACATGTGCGCAGCTCGGGCATGAAGGTCTGTGCCGGCGGCATCGTCGGTATGGGGGAGTCGGAGTCCGATCGCGCCGGCCTGCTGCAACAACTGGCCAATATGCCGGTGCACCCTGAAAGTGTGCCCATCAATATGCTGGTGCGGGTCCAAGGGACCCCGTTGGAAGACGTGGATGATCTGGATCCTTTCGAGTTCGTGCGCACTGTCGCCGTGGCCCGGATCATGATGCCGGCTTCCCATGTGCGATTGTCCGCAGGACGCCAGCAGATGAATGAGCAGACCCAGGCGCTGTGTTTTCTGGCCGGGGCCAATTCCATATTCTATGGAGAAAAGTTGCTTACCACGCCTCTGCCTGAGGATGATGATGACCGTCGCCTGTTTTCCCGATTGGGTATGGTGCCCGAGACGCCCAGCGCGGAGGCAGGCGAGCGATACTACGCAGCCATGTAATCACCTGTCGACCACCCGCCGCGCCCTGCCGGGGGGGCGAACCTGTTGCAGATCCGCCCTCGTCAGCGGTTGTGGCGCAGTATCTGAGCCTTCCCTGAGCGACGCAGTGCACGTCATGGCTGCGTCGCCGATCCAACTGCATTGACGTTGACGTAAACGTCAATGCAGGCTACTTTAGCCGCTTAATCCATCGCCCCCCAGATTCTCCAGGAGAAATCGATGAGCAGCTACAAGGCTCCTGTGCGTGACATGCAGTTCGTACTCAATGAGGTCATGCAGGCCGAATCATTACTCACGTCCATGCCCGATACTGAAGAGGTCAACGCCGAGTTGATCAATGCCATCCTCGAAGAAGGGGCGCGGGTCGCCGAGACCCTGCTGGCGCCCATCAACCGGTCCGGAGATGAGGAAGGTTGTCAATTTGAAGCTGGCGAAGTGCGCACCCCTAAAGGCTTTCGTGAAGCCTATGCCACATTCGCAGAAGGCGGTTGGATCGGATTGTCCGGCGATGTCGAGTATGGCGGCCAGGGCATGCCCAAGGTGCTGGCGGTCTGTTTCGAAGAGATGATCATGGCGGCCAACAGCTCCTTTGCCCTTTACGCGGTGCTGACCGCAGGTGCATCACTGGCCGTGGCCCGACATGCTACCGATGAACTCAAGCAGGCCTACCTGCCGAAACTGTATTCCGGGGAGTGGGCAGCCACGATGTGCCTGACCGAACCTCACGCCGGCACCGATCTGGGCATCATCAAGAGCCGGGCCGAGCCACAGGACGACGGCAGTTATCTGCTGACCGGCACCAAAATATTCATCACCGGTGGTGAGCATGATCTGACCGACAACATCATCCACATGGTGCTGGCTAAACTACCGGACGCTCCGGCCGGTCCGCGCGGCATTTCACTCTTCCTGGTACCCAAGTATCTTCCGGATTCAGATGGCAAGCCTGGTGAGCGAAACGCACTGTCCTGTGGATCCATTGAACACAAGATGGGGATCAAGGGTTCTGCCACATGTGTCATGAATTTTGATGGCGCCCGTGCCTGGCTGGTGGGCGAGGTCAACAAAGGGCTGGCCTGTATGTTCACCATGATGAACTACGAGCGCCTGACCATCGGCCTGCAGGGGCTGGGGCTGGGTGATGCTTCCTATCAGACTGCGGCGGCCTATGCGCGGGAGCGTCTGCAGGGCCGATCACCCGATGGTCCCGTGGAGGCGGACAAGCCGGCTGATTCCCTGCTGGTGCACCCGGATGTGCGGCGTATGCTGCTGACCATGCGTGCCAACACGGAGGCGGCACGTTGTCTGTCTGCCTACGTGGCTGTGCAATTGGATACGGCACATTTCCATACCGATCCGGAGGCGCGCGAGCGGGCCGACAAGCTGGTCGCCCTATTGACTCCGATTGCCAAGACCGCTTTCACCGACAAGGGTTTCGAGGTCTGTGTGTTGGGGCAACAGGTCCTGGGTGGACATGGTTATGTGCGCGAGTGGGGGCAGGAGCAGCATGTACGTGACGCTCGCATCGCCCAGATTTACGAGGGTGCCAATGGCATCCAGGCGCTGGATCTGATGGGGCGCAAGGTGGTCAGGGACCAGCAGGGAATGCTGGACGTGCTGGTGGCGGAGATCCGCGAATACCTGGCTGAGTCACATGATGACGCGCTGGCGGATTACCTGCTGACCCTGGAGCGGTCTCTGGATACCCTGCTGGAAACCACCGATCGGGTCAAGAGCGAAGCATCCGAGCAGCCTGCAGCAGTAGGTGCCGCTTCCTACCCCTATCTGGAGCTGATGACACTGGTATTGTACTGCTATATGTGGACCCGTATGGTGGAGGTGGCCAGGCGTGAGATCGCCGCAGGCAACCCGGACGCGGATTTTTACCAGTCCAAGCTGTATACGGGTGAGTTCTTTCTGCGGCGGCTGATGCCGGAATATCGTGCCCTGGCTGAAGAAATACAGGCGGGCAGCGAGTCATTGATGGCGATGCCGCCCGAACTGTTCTGAGAGATGGATGGGGCCCGGATTGCGGATACGCTTCGGGCTCCCCTTCGACAGGACTGTCTGCTCCCTCAAATGGACCAGGCGATGCTGTCGGTGACTGCCGCTTCGTAGGGCGCCAGCACTTCTTCTTTTTCCCCGGCAATGGTCAGGTTGCCGTTTTCCATGGGAATGATCTTGCCTTCGAAACGCTCGTCACGAAGCGTGATCACCTCGCTGACCGGAGTGTTGCTGGTGTAGATCACCGACACCGGCCCTCTTTCTCCCTGCATAG
>PWQG01000067.1 GCA_003556835.1 Gammaproteobacteria bacterium | reverse complement strand
CGACACCCTCGTGGGCGATCAACCAGAGCCTGGTCGCTGCGATGATCGCCCACGAGGGTGTCGAAGCCACCGAGGAATGGGTGCGTGGCCTGGTGCGCAACTTTGCGCGCAGTCCGAGAGGCGGAGACCGGGATCAGATCAGTGCGGTCAGCGCCGGCCAGTGCTCGGTGGCCCTGGTAAACAGCTACTACCTGGCCGGCATGTTGAACTCCCCGATTGCCAGTCAGCGCCGAACTGCCGAGTCGGTTTCCCTGTTCTGGCCGGATCAGCAGGGGCGAGGTGCGCATATCAATGTCAGTGGTGCCGGTCTGACCCGTGCGGCGCCGAACCGCGAGGCAGCGGTGCGTCTGCTCGAGTTCATGCTGAGTGAGGAAGCCCAGGGATGGTATGCCAGGGCCAATAACGAGTACCCGATCCGTGAGGGCATTCCCGTGAGCGACACCCTGCGTCAATTCGGGGAATTTAAGGCCGATGGGCTTGCTCTGGAAAAACTGGGTATCCATAATACCGAGGCTGTCCGCCTGATGGATCGGGCGGGTTGGCGCTGAGAAGGGAACAGGATGACATCGCAGGTGTATTGTTCAGGTTTGAAATCGCATCATGACAAGCACGACTGGTGAAGCCCCGCGAGGGGCTTTTCCATTTGCCGGAAACCGCTTCTCGCGTCATGTGGTACCGGCATCCATATTGCTGTTGTGCCTGCTGCTCAGTATTCCCGTCATCACCATTCTGGCTTCTGTCGGGAGCGACTCCGACGGGGTATGGCAACACCTGCTCGACAACCTGCTATGGGAATACGTCAGTCAGTCCCTGCTGCTGATGTTCGGCGTGGGTATCAGTGTGTTGGTTCTTGGCATCATCCCCGCCTGGATGGTCACCATGACCCGTTTTCCCGGGAGTCGGATTCTTGAGTGGGCGCTGGTTTTGCCGCTGGCCATTCCCGCCTACATCATAGCTTATACCTACACGGGCATGCTGGACGTGACCGGCCCCGTACAGGTGGCGATACGGGACTGGACGGGGTTGCGCTTTGGTGAGTACTGGTTTCCGGAGATCCGTTCGACCGGTGGTGCCATTGCCATGCTTTCCCTGGTGCTCTACCCCTACGTCTACCTGCTGGCACGGATGGCTTTCCTGGAGCAGTCGGTCTGTGTACTGGAGGTGTCGAGAACGCTGGGGGCCGGGCCGTTCAAGGCCTTTTACCGGGTGGCTTTGCCACTGGCCCGTCCGGCCATCATTGCCGGCCTGGCGCTGGTCCTGATGGAAACCCTGGCCGATTACGGCACCGTACAATACTTCGGTCTGTCCACCTTCACCACTGGTATCTTCCGCACCTGGTTTGGTATGGGGAGCAGTACGGCGGCAGCACAGCTGTCCGCGGTGTTGATGATCTTCATCCTCGTTTTGGTATTGACCGAGCAATGGTCGCGCAACCGCGCACAGTACTTCCACACCAGCACCAAATACAGCCGTCTGAGCCAGGTCCGGCTCAGGGGCTGGCACAAGTATCTGGCTCTGTTGGCCTGTGCCCTGCCTGTACTGGCCGGCTTCCTCATTCCCTTCGTGCAGTTGTCCATCTGGGCTGTGCAGACCTGGGATGTGATCGATCACAGTCAGTTCCTGGGCCTGTTCTACAACAGCGTCCGCCTGGCCGCCATTGCCGCCTTTATAGCCCTCGTGATCGGCCTGACCGTGAGTTACAGCAAACGACTGCGTCCAACATTGTTGATGCGCGGTGTATTCCGGGTACTGGGGCTGGGTTACGCCATTCCAGGCACAGTGATTGCCGTTGGTGTGCTGATACCGTTCGCCTGGTTGGATAACAGCCTGGACGGCTGGCTGCGCGATCGCTTCGATTTCTCCTCCGGCCTGCTGCTCAGCGGTACCCTGGTGGCCGTGGTGTTTGCCTATGTGGTGCGTTTCCTGCCGGTGGCGATGAACACCGTGGAAGCGGGGCTGAGCAAGGTCAAGCCGAGCATGGATGATGCCAGCCGCTCCATGGGGTTGGGTCCGGGGAAGATCCTGCGCCGCATTCACATACCCATGATCCGTGGCAGCCTGCTCACCGCAACGTTGCTGGTATTCGTGGATGTGTTGAAAGAACTGCCGGCGACCCTGATCCTGCGGCCTTTCAACTTCAACACTCTGGCCATACGCACCTATGAGCTGGCTAATCAGGAACGCCTGGCCGAGGCGGCCAGCTCCGCCTTGCTGATCGTGCTGGCCGGTATCATTCCTGTTATTATTCTCAGTCTCAGTATTTCTGCATCACGGCCCGGTAATGACGCACGCGCTTGAACTGAAAAACGTCTCGGTGGCTCTGGAAGGCGCCAGCATTCTGGAGGAGGTCAGTCTCAGCCTGGATGCTGGTGATATAGGCTGCCTGCTGGGTCCGAGTGGCTGCGGCAAGACCACACTGCTGCGCACCATTGCCGGCTTCGAAACACCCAGTTCCGGGGAGGTCTGGATCGGTGGGTGGTGTGTGGACAGTACACAGGGACACACTCCGGTGGAGCAGCGTGAGGTGGGCATGGTGTTCCAGGACTATGCCCTGTTTCCGCACCTGAGTGTGAACGAAAACATTGCCTTCGGTCTGCGAGGCATGAAACGCGGTCAGCGCCAGCAAAGGATCGGGGAATTGGCCCGCATGCTGGAGATCGAACCCCTGCTGCGCGCCTATCCGCATCAACTGTCAGGCGGGCAACAACAGCGGGTGGCCATTGCACGTGCCATGGCACCGCGACCTCGCATCCTGCTGCTTGATGAACCCTTTGCCAGCCTTGACGTGGAGCTGCGCGAGCAACTGGCCCGGGAAATACGTCTGGTGCTCAAGGAAGACGGCATCACCGCGATCCTGGTAACCCACAATCAGTTCGAAGCCTTTGCCATGGCGGACGAAATCGGTGTCATGCGCAGTGGTCAGATTATCCAGTGGAGCACGGCTTTCGATCTTTATCATGAGCCGTCGACCGCCTATGTGGCCGACTTTGTCGGGGAAGGGGTCTTTCTCACCGGTACGGTCAGTGACGCCCGCAGTGTCAGTACTGAATTGGGCGTGCTGCACGGTGACCAGTTGCATGGCTATGAAAGCGGCACGCGCGTTTCCGTATTGATTCGTCCGGATGATGTGATTCACGACGATGACAGTCCGTTCACCGCCCGTGTCGTGG
>PWQG01000296.1 GCA_003556835.1 Gammaproteobacteria bacterium | reverse complement strand
GCTCGTATACCACCAGACACTTCGGAGCCCCGCCATGTACCGCCTCATCACCGCCTGTCTGCTGCTTGTACTGACCGCCTGCTCCGGGGACACGGCACAGGAGCCCGAAGCCCGTCACTTTGACCTGCTGCTACGCAGCGGCATGCTGTACGACGGTAGCGACCAACCCCCACGCCAGGCGGATATTGCCATTAATGGGGATCGCATCGCGGCAATCGGCGACCTGTCCGCAGACACGGCATCGCGGGAAATCGAACTCAATGGCCTGGCCGTGATGCCGGGTTTCATCGACATCCACAGCCATGCCGGCGATTCACAGGACGACGGCATGTTCCGCTGGCCCGATGCCGAGAACCTGATCCGTCAGGGTGTCACCTCGGTGGTGGGCGGTCCCGACGGCAGCTCTGCCCTGCCCCTACGGGAAACCTTTGATGCCTTTGAAGACCTCGGCGTCAGCGTCAACTATGCCAGCTTTGTCGGGCACGGCTCGGTACGGGAGCAGGTGATGGGCCAGGAGGATCGCGCGCCGGACGCGGAGGAACTGGAACAGATGCAGGCGCTGGTTGCCGAAGCCATGCAAGAGGGCGCCTTCGGCCTCTCTTCGGGCCTCATTTACGTTCCCGGACGCTTTGCTGACACTGATGAAGTGGTCGCCCTGGCCCGGGTGGCGGGAGAGTACGGCGGAATCTATATCAGCCATATGCGCGAGGAGGGGCTGGCCCTGCTCGACAGCGTGGCCGAGACCATCCACATCGGTGAAGCGGCCGGCTTGCCGACACAGCTCACCCATCACAAAGTGGTAGGCGCACCTATGTGGGGGCGCTCGGAGGATTCACTACGCATGGTGGATGAAGCCATCGCCCGCGGCGTGGATGTCTCCATCGATCAGTACCCCTATACCGCCTCGTCGACCAACCTGGGTATCCTGTTCCCGGGCTGGGCCCTGAGCGGCGGGCGCGAGGCGCTGCTGGAACGGATGCAGGATCCGGCGCAGCGCCAGCGCCTTCGCAATGACCTTGTCTACAATATCAAGGTGGACCGTGGTGGTGACGATCCGGCCAATGTGGTGATTGCCGAGTGTCCTCACGACGAATCCCTGACCGCGATGAACCTGTCACAGATCCTTCAACAGGAAGGCCGGGAGAGCAACAAGGAAAACGCCGCCGACCTGCTGATGGAACTGATGGAAGCGGGCAATTGTGCAGCCGTCTTTCATGCCATGCACGAAGACGATGTTCGCAACATCATGCGACACCCGCAAACTATGATCGCTTCCGATGGCGGAGTGCAGGCACTGTCCGACCGCTCGCCCCACCCACGCAACTACGGCACTTTTGCGCGGGTGCTGGGGCATTATGCACGGGATGAAGGCGTGCTGCCCGTGCACACGGCCATCCACAAGATGACACAATTGCCTGCCGACCGCATGGGCATCAATGACCGGGGCAGGCTGGAAGCGGGAGCCATCGCGGATATCGCCGTGCTGGACCTGGACACGGTCATCGACCACTCCACCTTTACCGATCCACATCAATACGCCGACGGCGCGGAGCACGTATTCGTGGGGGGTACAGCCGTGTTGCTGGACGGCGAGCTGACGGGGCAGCGACCAGGGCGTGTGATACGGTCCAGGGCGTATCGCTGAGCCAGGCAAGCCCTGAAATTCTGAGCTCCCCCGGACATCAATAACGTGTTTCCATGATGCGCACCCAATGTCCGGACCGGCTGACCTTGCTTGCCGCCAGCTTCAGGCACACCAGCAAGGGAACCGCGAGCAGCACCCCAACAAACCCCCATAACCAACCACAGATGAGAATCCATATCATGATGATCAGGGGATTGAGTCGCATGTGTCTACCCAGGACCATTGGTGTTACCACCTGCGCTTCCAGGGCATTGAGTGTGAAATAGGTAAGTGCCGGAATCATGGCTTGCCACTCCAGGCCGTATTGCGCCAGGCCAGCAAGAGACAGCATGGTCAGCCCGATGATGGTGCCGACATAGGGAGCAAAATTCAGCATGCCTACCAACACCCCCCAGAACACCGCGTCTTCGACACCCAGCGCGAGGAATGCCAGGGTGGTACTCAGGCCGAGCATTGCATTGATGGCGCTGACGGTGCCAATGTACCGGGACAGCTCATGCTCGATGGCTTCGATCAGGGCATGCGCCCCCTTCTTGTCCTCAATCTGGGGAAGGTTGAGGATCGCGGATTCGAGCAAACGTGGGCCAAACACCAGCAGGAAAACGGTGAGTGTCAGGCAGGTGATCAACTGTGCGAAGAACACGGGCATGACACCCAACACATATACCAGCAACTCGATTCCACCCTGGGTGAGGCGCTCCATGACCTGGTTGGCTTCTTCCTCGCCGCTGGCTGCTTCATCCACCTCATCTTCACCTAACAGGCGGGCAAAGAAGGAACGCTCTTCTTCGGAAACAGCCTCATCTTGCCTCCCCCAGGCACCGGTCAAGGTATTGATCTGATCGGTGAACCGTTCGGACAGTTCGGGTAGGTTCTCCGCCCACTTCTGTGCAGGTTGGCTGAGCTCCATCCCGAGCAGTGTGAAGGGCACTGCCATTACGGCCAACAGCAACAGCGCTGATACCGGCCGCGGCACATAATAGCGACGCAACCAGGTGACGATCGGACCCAGCAACAGGGTCAGCAACAAAGCGAATACGATGGGTACAAAAAGTGTCTTGGCCAGGTACAGTGTGTAGAGGGCGGCCAGCAACAGCAGCCACTGCAGGATCCTGTGGTTGGGTCGGACCGGTGTTGGCGCATGAGAGTCTTCGCTGACCGTGCCGGTCGCTTTCGAATCACCCATGTACTAGTTCACGCCTTCGTTCATTTCTGCACCAATGGCGGCCACTTTCTGACAAAGTGCCAGCGCACTGGAGGCAGCGGCGGATATCATCCTGCGGCCGTTGGATCGTCCGCTGAGCATGCCCAGAGTGAACCCGGTGGTCAGCACAATGCCCCGACGGTAGCGCCGAATGACCCGCACGGGATGTGCTCCGAGCTCGCGGCAGTGCAATCGTTCCAACATCAATCGTTGCTCAAGTTGTCGGATCTGTGCCATCCGGTTTTTTCGGTCCATCTTCGAAATCCCTGATTATGGCCTGGAGCTGCTCACGGGTACGGGGTAAAGCGAGGTGTTTCTTATAACGCCCGACCAGCAAAGCAATCACTGCAAGAACCAGGCATTGCAATAGAAAAAAACCGGCCAGGCCGGCTCCCACCGAAGAGGTGAGTGCATAAACGGACCAGGCAAGCAACGTTGAAAGACCCAGCCAAGCAAAGCAGAGAAACGGCAAGGCCAGCAAGGACAGTCCAATCAGGCGGCGAAGATCACCCAAAGCGAGACTGACTTCAACATTCGCCAGTCGCGACAAGGTGCTTCCCACTGCCACCAGGCTTTTCAACCAGTAGAGCCAGTGCTGAAGCTCTTCCAGATCCCTTTGTCGGGGAAACGGACGTCCTTCGCCCGAGGCGTCGGCATTCTCTTCCACTTCCGGTCCGGTCATTTGCTTCTCAGCAACTGCGACAGAACAAAACCGCCGGCAAAGGCAATGGCCAGGCTGGTCAGCGGTTTTTCGTACACATAGTCGCTGGCCCGGGCACCCAGTTCTTCCGCCTTCACCCTGCCTTCGGTCAACCTGTCGATCGCCTCATCCTTCAAATCCAGGCCGGCCGCTTCGGCCGCAGAGCGGAAATGGCTCTTGGCTTCCAGCAGTTTGTCCAGTGCGTCCATCGCCGCCTTCCGGCTTGCGTCCAGTTCCGTATCAGTCGCGGATTTTTGTGCTCCAGCCATTGTCTGCCTCCTTATGTGGGCATACGTGATCACAATCCAGCCTACAGAATTTTACGCGAACTGGCCATCTGAATCGGCCGGAGAATACCGGTATGTGGGGCCGAAGACCCGGGAGACACCCTCCCTGACCACCTCCGCTGGCACAAGCGCCTTGGTTATGGAATCATACGTACAGGATGGAAGCAAAAGCATCAATTACTTCGCAGGGAGGGGCAAGCTGATGAGCGAACCCATTGATTACGATGCCATCACAGCGGCACAAAAGCTGACATGGAGCAAAGGTGACTTCCACCAGATCGCCCGACAGAATGTCTGCATGGCCGACGCCCTGTGCGAGGCTACTGATCCGCGTGCCGGCAATCGTGTTCTCGATATTGCCTGCGGCAGTGGCACCGTAGCCCTGGTCGCGGCCCGGCGATACTGCGAGGTGACTGGCCTGGACTATGTTCCCGCCCTGATCGATAGGGCGAAACGGCGAGCGGAAGCCGATGACCTGGAGGTCGAATTTCAGGTGGGCGACGCACAAAACCTGCCGTTCCCGGACGCCTACTTCGACCATGTGCTGTCCGTGTACGGCGTCCAGTTTGCGCCAGACCAGGAGCGGGCGGCCCGGGAAATGCTGCGGGTCTGCCGGTCCGGTGGCCGGATCGGACTTGCGACACCGCTGGCCAAGGGCTGGAGCGGAGACTTTTTTGCCGCCCAGGCCCGGCATATGCCCCCGCCTGCCGGCACCAGGCCCCCACTGCACTGGGGTACCGACACCGGCCTTGCCGAACTTCTCGGCGATGGCGCGACGTCCATTCAAAGCGAGGAGCGAATCGCGCTACAGTACTACCGCTCAGTGGATCACGCGGCAAACGTGTTCATGAACTATTTCGGTCCGGCCATCCGCGCATCAGAGGCCAGCGACCGGGAGCGCCTGTGGCAAGATCTCAGGGCAGTTTTCGACCGTTACAACCGCGCCACTGATGGCACAGCCGTGATTGAGAACCGCTACCTCTTGTCCATTGCCACTCGGGCCTGATACATCCAGCGCGAGACCTTCATGTTGCAGCGGGTCGTCTCCGGCTTGTTGCCTGCCTGACTGCATGCACGGCTGTGCCTTGCAGTAATGATATAGTAGCCACCCTTTCGTACCACACAAACAGGTTGCGCATCATGTACCGAATCTTGCTTTCCCTGAGTCTTGTTTTCCTGCTGGCCGCCTGCGGTGAGCCGGACACCCCGGATGGCCGCATGGCCGCCGACCCGGGCCCGGACGAATCAGCCCGCCTTAACGAGTGGTTTGATGAAAAGTACGAGGAATTGCTGCAGTTCAGCCCCATACAGATGACCTTCCAGGGCCGCAAGGACCGCTACGACGAGCTGGACGATCAGTCCGTGGAAGCCGAGGACCGACGCCTGGAATGGCGGCGACAGACCGTGGCCGAACTGGAAGCCGAATTCGACTACGAAACCCTGGATGAAGAGGCGCGCACCTCCTGGGACATCTGGGTCTATCAATACGAGCAGGCGGTGCGCGCCGCCGAATTCCGGCATCATGGCTTTGTTTTCGATCAGATGAACGGCTCCCAGAGCTTCCTGCCCACCTTCCTGATCAGTTTCCATGAAGTCGACACGGTGGATGATCTGCAAGCCAACATCTCCCGCGTCCGGGAAGCCGGTCGGGTCATCGACCAATTGCTGCAACGGGCACGGGCCGCTGCGGACCGCGGTGTGATCATGCCCGGTTTTGCCATCGATGGCGTGGTCCGGCAGGCCCGTGACGTGATCACCGGAGCACCTTTCACCGAAAGTGATGAAGACGCCGCGCTATGGAGCAATCTGCAGGCCAAGACCACCGCCCTGCTGGAAGCCGGCGCCCTGGAGCAGCCGGAAGCACAGGCGCTGCTCGCTGAAGGGGAGCAGGCACTGCTGGAACACTTCGCCCCCGCTTACGAACGCCTCATCGACTGGGCCGAAGGCGAGCGCGAGAAAGTGCCCGAGGTATCCACCGGCCTGGTTTCACAGCCCAACGGGGAAGCCTATTACCAGTACCGACTGGCTAACCAGACCACCACCGAGCTGACCGCGGAAGAGATCCACGATATCGGACTGGCGGATGTCGCCCGCCTGCGGTCGGAGATGGAAAGCGTGATGGCCCGCACAGAATTCGAAGGCACGCTGGATGAATTCTTCACCATGCTGCGTGAGACCGACGACGACGAGCGCTTTTATTATCCCGATACGGATGCGGGACGGCAGGCTTATATTGATGATGCCACCGCCGCCATCGAGAACATCAAGCAGCACCTGCCGGATTACTTTGCCACCCTGCCGCAGGCCGACCTGGTGGTGCGCCGGGTCGAAGCCTTCCGGGAACAGGACGGTGCGGCCCAGCATTATTACCCGGGCACACCGGACGGTTCACGCCCGGGCATCTATTACGCCCATCTGTCGGACATGACGGCCATGCCGAAGACAGAAATGGAAGTGATCGCTTACCACGAAGGGCTGCCCGGCCATCATATGCAGATCTCCATTGCCCAGGAGCTTGAAGATCTGCCGCGCTTCCGCACGCAGGCTGGCTTCACGGCCTATTCCGAAGGCTGGGGCCTGTACGCGGAGTACCTGGCCAGCGAGATGCCCGATACCTATACCGATCCGTATTCAGAGTTCGGCCGCCTGACCTCGGAAATGTGGCGGGCCATCCGCCTGGTCGTGGACACCGGCCTGCACGCCTTTGGCTGGACGGAAGAGGACGCAGTGGAATACTTCGCGGCCAACTCCTCCGTCCCCCTGACCGCAATCCGATCCGAAGTGCAGCGCTACATCGTGATGCCGGGGCAGGCCACCTCCTACAAAATCGGCATGAACCGGATTCTGGAATTGCGCGCCCGTGCCCGGGAAACGCTGGGTGAGGACTTCGATATCCGGGAGTTTCATGATGTGATCCTGCGCGGTGGCGCCATGCCCCTGCTTCTGCTGGAGGCGCGTGTCGACCGCTGGATCGCTCGCCAGGGCGCCTGATGTCAGGTGTTTGCCAAGCCCATGGAAGGGCTGGTATAAACAGCCCAGAATCAAGAACAATTCACAAGGAGTACCGGTTGTCGAAGAGCGTCCCTTGCTGTCGCTCTTACGAGTAATGCCGACGTATTACCGCAGAAGGAGTCTCCATGATCCCGATATCACGCCTGGCAAAATCACTTGTCCTTCCCATCGCCACTTTCAGCCTACTGACTTCAGCCCAAGCACTGGCGCAGGCTGGTGACAATCCGGTGAATATCACCGCCATCAATATCGAACCGGCGGAAGAGCACCGGAGTTATCAACTGCACATGGATATCGGGGGTGAAGATCTCTATTGGACCGTCATTGAAAGCAGTGAGGTCACTCGGATCCGTCCCGACGAAGGCTATGAAAGCGGCCTTGGCGGAAGTGATCCGGTATACACCGGCTCGGCCCTGGGCAACCAGGCACACCGTCTTGATAATGCAAAGGGAATGCTGGTACCCGCCGTGGGCGTGGAGCAACATGAGCTGCCCTATGCCTTCACGGACGTATTCGACAATCCCCGGCAGATCCTTTCCACCCGCGTGGCAACCGGGGCCACCGGCAATGAACGCGAGATTGCCGGACACACCGCCACCGAACACCGCCTCGCCCTGATCACGGAGATGGTGCGGGGAGAGGATGACGATCCCTACCACATGCTGAATTACGGCAGCGTCTGGATGATTGAAGATCTGCCTTTTTCCTATGGCCCGCTGCAGATCAGCAATGGCATTTTCAGCTTCCTGTTCGCACCCTCTGCCACCCCGAACGTGCATGAACATTATCAGCAGGCGCTGGCGGATGCGCTCACGCCCTTGGGCCTGCTGGCTGGCGCCCGCTTGCAGGAGTTCCTGATCGAGGAGCCCACCCTGGAGCAGCTTGCAGCGCAGGACTGGATCCGGGAAGAGGATCAGCGCCTGGGACAGGCCGGTAACGCAGCCTACGAGATCCTGATGACCGACTTCTCCACTACCGCGGCGCCCTTTGACTACGCTGCTCTGCAGGATACCTATGCCACGGATGCCGCCACCCTGGAATACCTGGAAACACCGGTCATTCTTGCCAGTATCCTGGATGTCTGCCCGGCACTGCCCGAGCAGATCCCCACGGACCAATTGCAGGACATGATGCGGGAGAACGCGAGCTTCCAGGGCAATATCGAGGGGAGCATGAATGCGGATATGTTGGGCGAGGCCGCTTTCGGTCGCCAGAGCAACAGCTTCGCGCTCACGCTGGAGGGCTTCGACGGATCACTGGAACAGGCCGCCTGCCTGATCATGATGCGAGTGGGTGATGGTGTACCGGAAGCCGCCACGACGCTCGATGTGAGCGACAGTCGACTGGAGCCCGAGCACATGATGGGGGACCTGGTCGCCTTCCTGATCCTCGCGGATGTCAGTCAGCCGGGCGAAATCCGTCACACCGCGGTGGGTACGGCCTTTGACGGCGAAGTTGTACTCGATAGTATTGATGAAGACCAGATCAGCGGCCGGCTTTCGATCAATGGCGTGGCAACACCCCTGGAAGCGCTGGGAGAAAGTGCAGCCTTTGAGCTCGATGGAGAATTCACCGCACGGTTTGTCTGGGACAATATTCCCGCCGCGGTGTTTTGATGAGAAGACAGACAAGGAGTGCCCCCATGCAATATTCACTGGCAAGAACCACCTCCACCTTCATGCTCAGCGCCGCCTTGCTATTTGGCTGCGGTGCTGACAACGACGCCGGAACCCCGATTGGCGTCGGCAACGGTCACCAGTTCGAACTGTCGGACGTGGGGACGCGAGGCATGAGCTGGACCGGGGAGGCAAGCCTGCTGCCATCAGGCCTCGACTTCCCGGAGGTGGATATGGAGATGAGCAGACGGGTATTCAGCCTCTCCACTTCGCCGCGCGACATGACTGAGTTCAACGACCCGTCCTTCGAATTCCGCGGCAGCCCCGTAGGCATGGCGCTGCACATCAGGGGCCTGGTCGAGGAAGCTGAACCGGGCCGGGTGACAGTGGCGATTGAATCGGTACGTCCCGATTTCGGCAGCCTCGGCACCTCGGTCGACGAGGAAATGCGGGAGAATATTGCAGCCCACGGTATTACCATACCGGAAGCAAATCAGGACAACCCGATAATGGTCACGCTCTCGATCAGCGCCGCTGACGAAGACAACCGGGAAATCTCCGTGACCAGTGATTCACCGCTCATCGGCAATATGGTTATGCGGGGCGGAGGACGCAGCGCGTTTTGAGCGTATGACCACCTCAGGCGGCACGCGACGGAATCCGGAGATGTAGAAATACAAACGGGAGGATCCGATGGCTACAAAAAACAGTACAAGCAAGCTATTACAGGATGACTTCCGGGGCGAAGTACTGAACCCCGCATCCCCCGATTACGATCAGGCACGCCAGTTGTGGAATGGCATGATCGATCGCAGGCCGGCATTGATCGCAAGGGCCCGCGATGTGAACGATGTGATCCAGGCCGTGAACTTCGCACAATCGCAAGGCATGCGGGTCAGTGTTCGGGGCGGCGGTCACGGCGTGGCCGGCACCGCCCTGCTGGACGATGGCCTGGTGATCGATCTGTCAGGAATGCACGAGGTCGAAGTGAATGTCGATCAACGTTCGGCCAATGTCGGGCCCGGCGCCACCCTGGAACAGATGGACGCCGCCACACAGGCGCATGGCCTGGCCACTACGGGCGGTGTCGACTCCCGCACGGGGGTTGCCGGGCTGACCCTGGGTGGCGGCATGGGATGGCTCGGGCGCAGCTTTGGTCTTTCGATTGATAACCTGCTGTCGCTTGATGTGGTGACCGCTGATGGCGAGTTGCGCCGCGCAAGTGAAGACGAGAACCCGGATCTGTTCTGGGCCCTGCGTGGCGGTGGCGCAGGCCTGGGAGTGGTCACCAACTTCGAGTTCCGGCTGCATCCGGTAGGACCGGAGGTGGCCACGATACAGGTGTTTCATCCTCTGGAGCGCGGCGGCGAGGCACTTCGCTTCTTCCGTGATTTCATGGCCGATGCTCCGGATGCCGTTGGCTGCAATGCCTTCGCCATGCCTGTACCCCCGGTTGAACCCTTCCCCGAAGATCAGCACGGTAAAATAGCCATCGCCTTTGTGGGCTGTCATTCCGGGCCCAAAGAAATCGGCCTTGGCACTCTGCAGTCCCTGGCGGATCATGGGGAACCCATGTTGCAGATGGTGCAGGCCGTGTCCTACTGCGATATGCAGAAAAGCTTCAATGAAGCAACGCCGGATGGCGCCCGCTATTATTGGAAGTCACAATACCTGCAGGATCTGTCCGATGCCGCGATCGATAGTCTGATTGCTGCCCTGGATACGCCTTTCCCCGGGCCATTCTCGGCAGTCGCCATAGAGAGCCTGGGCGGCGCCATCGGTCGCGTGAAACCCGAGGCCACCGCGTTTCCGCATCGCTCAGCACCTTTCAATTTCGGTATCTGGGCAGGTTGGGAGCATGCCGCGGATGACGAGCAGGCCATCGCCTGGACCCGGGGCATCTATGAAGCGATGTTGCCCCACTCCACTGGCGGTGTGTACGCCAACTATCTGGACCGGGACGATCAGGACCGTATGCAGGCCGCCTTTGGCGCGAATCGGGAACGCCTGGAGAAGATTCGCAAGGACCATGATCCGCTGCGGCTGTTTGCCTGATGAGAGTCATGCCCGAAATCAGGATTCACCCACCAAGACGCGCAACAACTGGCCGACCCTGAGCAGATCATCAGCCAGTCCATTCTCGCTTTTGAGCGCGTCAACACTGGTTTCGTAGCGCCGGGCAATCCGCCACAGGGTCTCACCCGGTCGCACTTCATGCTCGACCGCCCTGGGAGCGCTGGATGCCACATTGGCCGCCGGCACCTGCAGCCGCTGACCAACCCGGATCAGATCCCCGCGCAGGCTGTTACCGGCCCGCAGTTGGGCCACCGAGGCGCCGGTTCGCGCGGCAATTCCCGACAATGTATCACCGGCCTGCACAACGTATTCGCGTTGCTGACCAGTGATGGTCGCCAGATAAAATTCGTAGGGTTCGGGGAACACGGCCACATGATAATGCGGCGGACGTCGCTCCCGAATGACATTGAGCACTTCGCGTCCCTCCAGGGTCAGCAGGGTGCTTTCCAGCCAGTGGCGACAGCGGGAATTGCGTGGCACCCGCAGATCAAAAGCCATGCCCGCCGGATGCACGGACTGGTTATGTGCATTATTCGGCTGCCGGTCGATGGGCCGGGTCATACTGGTGACCACCAGTTGCTCACCGCAGGCATTGTGGTACTGCGATGCCAGGCGCTGGACAAAAGTATGGAGCTGGGGACGAAGATAGGGGAAAGAGACATTATGGACGATGAAGTCGCGATTGGAGCGAACCCGGACCAGTTCTCCGTTATTGACCATCCGGGTGACATCACCCGCAGTCTGGGCAAAACTGTATTGATTGGATACCGCGTGCCCGTACTGCTGTTGCATCGCGGTACGTGATCCGCTCAGTGTCTGCGCCTGGGCTGAAAGCGTGGTCATCAACAGGGCGGAGGCTGCAAGGGTTGCTGTCAGTTTATTCATACCGGCTGCTTACCTGTTCAGCTTGTTATTCTCGGTCGGGTTGCGAATCGCAAGACTTTGGAGCGATTTTCACGCACTTTATCGATTCTGTCCAGTAGGACAATGTTTTTGTTGACGAATTGCTGATCTGGCACAATCTCCCGACAGCAGAATGAGGACTCCGGATGAGTGAACAGGACCGCAAACGCTGGACGCAGCGCTACGCAGAGGGCGCATACGCTGAACGCAGCCATCCGTCCCGCTTGCTGGAACAAAAGCTGGGGGAGATTCGCCGGCAGCATGTTGCAGGCCCTGTGCCCCGGGCGCTTGACCTTGCCTGCGGCCGCGGACGCAACGCGCTTTTCCTGGCTGAACAGGGCTACCAGGTGGATGCGGTGGATATTGCCAGTAACGCGCTGATGACCGCGCCGCAGGTCGCAGAACCGGAAACAGCGGACATCCGCTGGATCGAACATGATCTCGATCTGGGTTTGCCAGAAACGTGTACCGATTATGATCTCATCCTGATCGTGCGCTATCTCGATCTGGCACTGCTGGCCCAGGCCGGCGATCATTTGCGCCCGGGCGGCAGCCTGCTCTGTGAGGTGCACCTCCAGACCGATCAGGAAGTGGCCGGGCCGGGCAACCCCGACTTCCGTGTGGCACCGGGCGCGCTGCGCGAGGCGGTCCGGGGCCTGGAAATCCAATACGAAGAAGAAGGCCTGGTCAGCGATCCGGATGGCCGGCAGGTGGCCCTGGCCCGGATCATTGCGCGCCGACCTGCCTGATCCGGTATCATGTCAGCCCCGAATTCATACAGGATGCTCCCATGCCCGCCGTCACCGTCCGCGATTTCCGTGAAGCCGCCCGTCGACGGCTGCCACATCTTTTCTTTGAATACCTCGACGGGGGCTCCTACGCTGAACTGACCCTGGCCCGCAATGTCGAGGACATGCAATCACTGGCCCTGCGGCAACGGGTCATGTGTGATGTCTCGGAACTGAACACCGCCATCGAGCTCTTTGGTCAATCGATGGCCATGCCGGTGGCGCTGGGT
>PWQG01000458.1 GCA_003556835.1 Gammaproteobacteria bacterium | reverse complement strand
TAGCGGGCTCCGTCACTCATCAACACCCCCTGAAAACAGTCGGGGGCGAAGCTTGACGCCCCGCCCCCGGCAATACTACATCAAAAGAACATCAATACAGATACTGCAGACGCACGGCATAGACAGTGCCATTGGCACTGTAGATGTCACGCTCACCCTTGTGATAGATGACGTTGCCCTTGATCATGATTTCAGGAGTCAGGTACCAGTTAACACCCGCAGTCCAGTTTTCCAGCTTCTGTCCACGCCCAATCCGGGTATGCTCCAGCGAATCGGCTACAGAATAACGAACCGCAAGTTCCACGGCTCCGGGGCTTTCACCGAGCGAGAAGTTCTGGTTGGGACGCAGCCGCCCGAAATCGCCACTGAAGGCTCGATACGGTTTGGATTCTCCGGTCAGAAAGAAACCAGCCTGCACGTAGTATCCGTCCTGGGTCAGTGAACCACGGCTTGTGGCATTACCGCCAAGCTCCGCCAGTACTTCGGCCTGATCCAGGTCGATATCCACATTGATGTATTCGGCCTGCATCCACCAAGGACCGGACCCTGCGGCAAGTTCAAGATTGCTTCGGGTGTAATCGGTCACACCGACAAGATCGTCACGTCCGACCAGGCGCGCATCAATGGCACGCGAGCCTTCCCGGGTTCTGAGTCGTACTTCTTCGTATAGGCCTGAGTCCTTATCCGTTCCGTTCTCCCGATGATTGAAACCACCACCGATATGGACAAATCCATCATCCTGCAAATAAGGGGCAAAGGACAATCGACCGGCAATCGACCAACCTTCCTCGATCTCGCGGTCATAATCGATACCGCCACCAAATACACCGAAAGCCCCATACCAGTTGGGTTTGATGGTTTCATACATCACTCCCGGCTCGCGACTGACCTTGTAGGCGTCGGCGGCGGAGGAACGTTCGATGAAGCTGATGTAGCGCGAACTGGTGGCATACTCCATGGAAAACGGTTCTTTGAAGTGACCTGCCGCCAAGCGACCTTCGGGAAACAGATAAGCCAGATAGGCATTGGCCAGATCGACTTCGTTTTCGGCAAAATCAACCTCCAGTTGCCATTCCCAGGTCTCATCAATGATACCCAGGGCACCCAGGCGCAATCGCCGGAACATGACCCCATAGCGGGGAAACTCATGTCCCTGGCGGGCCACGTCGGACATTTCATCGTCAAAGTCCTGTATGGCCGCATCCATCTGTAGACGGCCACGAATTCGGAAGATGTTCCGACCATCCGCCGACTGGACGCCGAACGGGAAAGCAGAGACCAGTGAACCATCGTCGCTGATCGGTTGTGTGGGCTCGTAACCGAGTTCCTGCCCGGTCAATTGCACACGCTCATCGGCAGCAGCGTGGGCGGAAAATGCGATGGCAGCAGTCAACAACAGGCCACCTGTAAGCCGGCCGTGCACAGCATTCAATCTGGATCGCGTAAGATAGGTCATGTTGTCTCCTTGGATAGTGAAAGCCGTTGCGCTGTTTGCACAACAACGTACATGCACTGATCTCGCGCCAGTTTTTTGGCAGAATACAGCGAAAACAGTAAAATTCTTTGACCAAAATCACTAATTCCGACAAAACAATACACCTGCCGGAACTATCGCCGGACAGGCCGAACGGATATGCTGCGAGCAGAACTTATTCACAACGGGAGCACCTGCCGATGTGGGACGAACGCTATGCCATAAACGAATACGTCTACGGCACCAGGCCAAATGACTTTCTGCGTGAACACTTCCGCAACATACCGGCAGGCGGGGATGTTCTCTGCCTGGCCGAGGGAGAAGGACGCAACGCGGTATTTCTCGCTGCACAGGGGTATGCCGTCACGGCAGTGGATTTCTCGCAGCAAGGAAAAGAGAAAGCGGAAAAGCTTGCAGCCAGCCGGGGCGTCAAGATCAACTATCAACTGGCTGACCTGGCCGACTACGATCCGGGTGAAAACCGCTGGGACGCAATTGTATCCATATTCTGCCACTTGCCACCTGCCGCCCGAAAGCGGCTTCACAGGCTCGTTCTGAAAGCTTTGAAACCCGGAGGCGTATTCCTGCTTGAAGCGTACACACCGGAGCAACTGGGACGTGGCACCGGAGGCCCACCGGATGCGGAATTGATGGTGACACCGGACCTGTTACGGGAAGAGCTCACCGGACTGCAATTCCGACACCTGCATGAGCTCGAGCGAAACATTATCGAAGGTTGTGGACACACGGGCGTGGGCGCGGTCACCCAGCTTGTGGCTTCACGGCGCGCGGCGAGCTATTCGGTTTCAGCAAACCGTGGCCATGCGGCGCACCGGCTGCGCTACGTGGAAGCCGGTGGTGGGCAGGATGATGCTGGCGAATGCCGCCTCTGCGCCGGTGTGCTGCCAGCAGATATTGATAGGGAAAAGGGTTGAGTACCTGCCGATTTCCCTCATCCATCCCCCATGGTATAAAGCCGCTAACCGCAATTTGCAGAACGTATTTATGATTCAGAAACACTACGAACCACTGACCTGCCGGCAGTGCGCCAATATCGAAGCCCTCGACTTCGACTTCAGCTTCGCCTTCCAACCGATCATCCGCGCCAGCACCGCTGAGATTGTCTCCTATGAG
Organism: Gammaproteobacteria bacterium; assembly: GCA_003556835.1. Taxonomy (GTDB): domain Bacteria; phylum Pseudomonadota; class Gammaproteobacteria; order Pseudomonadales; family Pseudohongiellaceae; genus PWQG01. The sequence goes on along the minus strand of PWQG01000458.1, from coordinate 9,858 downwards.
GCTCTGGCCCGCGGCACAAAAGGCGAGCCATTTCCCGAAGTCTGGAAGAATGTGCACGAGAAGAACCTGTATCGCTTCGATCAGACTTGCCGGGTCAAGGCCATCAAGCTGGCCAAGGAGCTCGGACTGACCTGTGGTCTGAACATCAACTTCACACCCAACGCTGTCTACCGACCCGAACTTTGCATCCGCACCACACTGGAAGCGGCGCGCGAATACGATTTCCCGATCGACAATATCCGTTTCGAAGTGACCGAAGGGGAAGAGGTTCGCGAGAAATCACATCTGGTGAACATCATCAAAACCTACAAGGAACTCGGGTTCAGCACCTACATCGATGATTTTGGCGCTGGTTATTCCGGACTGAACCTGCTGGCCGAATTCCAGCCCGATTGCATCAAGCTCGACCGCGGCCTGATTGCTGATATTCATGTACATTTTGCCAAGCAGGCCATCACCCAGGGGGTCATTTTCACCTGCAACAAACTGGGTATCGAGGTCCTGGCAGAAGGTGTGGAGAAGTTTGAGGAATACGCCTGGTTGCAGCGCAATGGCGTGGATCTGTTCCAGGGATATTATTTTGCGCGCCCTGCCTTCGAAGAGCTGGTGGATGTGCCGGCTTCCCTCTTGAGTACCCCAAACTAGGCAGTCTGAAATCGGCATAAAAAAACGGCGTGGTTCTCCACGCCGTTTTTTTGTCGTTGCAATCAACCCCGACGAATCAGAACTGAAGCAAAGCCCGTGCATACAGTCTGCGACCGCGGCCATCAAACTGGTAGGCATCGTAGTTCAGTGCACCGTTATAGTGGAACGGCAGACTGGCATTGAAGGCATCCAGTGCACCTACAGTGAGAACCGTGGTTCCTAGGGCGGGGTTGGCCCACTCATGCACATAGTTGTATTGCATGTCGACACTATGGTAGCTGGAGATTCGCTTGTTCACGATGGAACGCACATAATCATTACCGGTATCGAAGGTGTCTTCATACGCCAGGTTCTTGTAGGAACCGACAAAGCGGTTGATGACCGTGATGCTGTGCTGCAGACTGTTGCTGCTCCAGCTTAAAGTCAGATTGCCCTTCTTGTCCGGTAGCGAACGCACCAGCAGGCCATCACCGGTGGTGCCAGCCGCATCAAAGATGCCTGTTTCACGCAAGCCAAGCTCCAGGCCCGGTACATTGCTCAACTTGTACTGGTTCACATAGGTGAAGTCGCTACTGATACGGAAGCGACCCATACCAGTACCCCAAGTGTAACCGGCTTTCAGATCCACCCCATCTGCTGTCACTTCACCGGCATTGATGGCACCGGAACTGATGGTGATCAGGTTTGCAGTGGTGCTGCCAAAGGAACGCACCACACCATCAACCACGTAAGTCCGGGGGTCCACCACACAATCAGCCCGCGAGAAAGGAATCACCTGCTCGGCCTCATTCATTGAGTTCTCCGGATCGCTACCCCACTCCTGCTCCAAGGCTACTGGGTCACAGGAAGTGAACTGGTCTAGAGCCTCATAGGCAGAAGCCGGGTTGGCTGATATCGTGCCATTCCAGACATAGTTGTCTGTATTGGCAGCCGCAGTCTCAAAGGCCTCTATCTCATGCTGTATCGCAGAAATGGCTGGTTGCGGCATCACCCGGTCGGTAACCTCGAAACGCCAGAAATCGGCATTGATGCTGAGACCTTCCAGTGCCCCACCCGGTGTCCAGATAAAGCCAGCACTGTAGGTATCCGCATATTCATTGCCGATATCCGGTGTCGGCTCACCTACCGTATAGGTGTTCTGGGACGTGGCGTGTTCATTGGTCGGCGGCAACAGACCCGCCCGCACCGCCTGGGTACGAATCGGATCACGGAAGTTCACCTGACTGGCCTCCAGTCCTTCCAGCTGTACGCCGATATTCGGTGCCCGGAAGGATTGGGAGTAGGAGCCGCGCAACAACAACGAATCAACTGGCCGCCAGCTCAGCGCCACTTTCGGCGTCACCTCACCACCGATATTGCCACCGTAGTCCTCATAACGCAGTGCAATCTGGGACTCCACATTGTTCCAGAACGGCAATGAAAGCTCGGTGAATACGGCCCTGGTGGAACGCTCATGGTCGTAGTTGAAGATACACATCGAACACTCAAAGTTGTTCGACACATAGTGGAACTCATTCGGCACACCATCGTCGTCATAGTCCAATATGGCATTGAGCCCGGGCACATTCATCTCCGGTGCCTTGGACTTGTTGGTTTGAACGCGGTATTGCGCCCCCAGGGCAAACTGGGCCGTGCCACCCTGCATATCAAACAACTCACCTGCAACCACCGCATCGATCACGTCCATCTGGTTGCGTTTGTCGGAACGGGCAATGGTTGGCAACATCCAATCCACCAGCTCCTGTGAATTGGCCATTTCGGGATTGGCCTGCCGGGTCAGGAAGGGATTGTAGAACTCACATCCATCCTGACCGTGGTTGTTGCTGGTCAGTGCCAGCGATAGTGATTCCCGGGTATTGAACACAAAGCCCGGGAAGAACGTCTGGGTCATACCGTCATACAGGAAATCCCAACCAGTAGGAATGGCCGGGGAAATATGTCCACGCGCACTCTGGAAATCAAAGTCAGCCACCCCATTGGGAGTACAGTTCGGACCACCGAGGCCATTTGCAGCCAGATGAGCACGATCACGCTGAAACGTTTTGTATTCCAGATCGAAGCTGGTTTCACTGAACGCATAACTGACATCGTAGTTGAAACGCCGGTTGTCGAACGCATGGAATTCGCCGCGCAAGCCGGCCTGGATACCATAGGTTTCGACCAGGTTCCTCTGGTTATTGTCACCCATACGGGGTGAGCTTCCGATATTCGGGTTTGCCCAACTCGGTACATTGGGTCCGCCATTGCGAATGTCGGTCGGCGCGTTGGTGATGTCAGCCGCGGTGGGACGGGAAAGCCCGACGGCTGGCGCAAAATAGCCTAGCTCCAGAGGTTGCCCAATAGAGTACCCTCCCCAGGCCGGATTGCCGGCATGCGCGCCTGGCTGGGCAAGGAACATCGTGGGGCCACGAGCGCTGTAACTGCCAGCATCGGAGCGCTGGATATCACTATCCGAATACATGCCGAAGGAATAGAATTCTGCGGCTTCGCTGAAGGAATGCATGAACGAACCTGCCAGGCTGTTGCGCTCCATGCCGACGTTCAGCAGGCTCCATTCGTAGGTGTCTTCGCGACAGGATGAGCTGGGATCGCCCCGCTGTGAAGTTCGCGTGCCCCAATAATAGGGTGTGCCGTCCGCCGAGGTCAGAGAGGAACACAGGGGATCCGTGAAACGTGGATTGGCATCGCCACCTTCAGCCAGGGCCTGGGCTATCGCCTCTTCATTGATATAGGCGGTATTGAGCTGCGAGCCAAAATTGGGGTTAGCGAACAAGGTACCCAAGCCACCCACGGTACCATTGAACTCGGAGCGCTCATCAAAGAAGCGGGCATTTTCAATCGACACCGGGTCGCGCCTGAATACTTCGCCGGAAAGAACAAAATTGGTATCGCCGCTTTCACTGGCCCAGCCCCAGATCGCGCTGAGTGTGCGGTCCTGGTTGCTGAGGTCCTTTTCAATGGCCTGGATATCACCGTACAGTTCAAAGCCTTCAAACTGCGTACGCATCATCACGTTGACCACACCGGCTACGGCGTCGGATCCGTACAGGGCCGAGCCACCATCGGTCAGCACTTCAACCCGATCCACCATGACCAGCGGTATGGTATTGATATCCACAAACTCACCACCGGTTGGTGTGGTCGTGGCAGCCGGCACCTGGCGCTTGCCATTGATCAGGGTCAGGGTGGAGTTTTCCCCCAGGTTGCGCAGGTTGACATTGGCCATACCGGAGGCCGTGCCCATGCTGGCCAGACCACCATCACTGCCTTCGTTACTGACTGAACCGGAGTTGACTTCCAGATTCTTGATGACGTCCCATATCTGGGCCGCACCCTGGGCTTCAATGGATGTCCGGTCAACAACCTGCACCGGGGATGGTGCATCCAGTGGACTGCCTCGGAGATAGGAGCCGGTTACGATCACTTCCTCGATTTCGGCATCCTGTACTTGCTGTGCTTGCTGGGCCAATGCGGGCGCACAGGCCAAGCCAGTTACCACGCCAGTAAGGACGCGGGCCTTGCTTCGTTTTCCAAGCCATCTAGACATGAAAATCCCCCTAATGATAATTCTTGTTGTTTTGGGTAATGCCGCTCCACGCCTGTTGCGAAGCATCGGCAATCCGCTACTACTCTGTTGATTCCTGCGTTATTACGCCAGGCGTGGAACCCACAGAACTACAGGGAATTGGTTTGAATGTATCCAAATGAAACAGGCATTGCAACAAGATTTAACCCCTAATTGACGTTTACGTAAGGTGATCGCGGAGCGCCATAAACCACGGTGATGGGATAGATAAACGGAAGGCATGAAAAACGGCGATACAGGTAACCCGTATCGCCGTTTTCAGTCTGTCACGAACGTTATGAACGATGCCCTCAGAAGCGGAACAGCGCCCTCGCGTAGAACTGGCGGCCCGTGCCATTGTGCACATAGGCGTCGTAGTTCAGGTTGCCTGCATACCGGAATGGCAAGCTGGCATTGAAGGCATCCAGGGCACCCACGGTGAATGTCGCCGAGCCCAGGTCCGGGTTGGCCCATTCGTGGTTGTAGTTGTACTGCAGATCCACACTACTGTAGCTGCCCACTTCCGGCGTGATGATGGAACGCACATAGTCATTGCCATCTTCAAAGTTGTTCTGGTAGGTCAGATCATCGTAGGAACCGATGTATCGCGTTATCGCGGTGATGCTATGGCTCAGATCCTGACTGGACCAGTTCAGGCGCAGGCTGCCCTTGTGATCGGGCAGAGAACGAACCAGCAGGCCATCACCGGTGGTGCCAGCCGCATCGAAGACGCCGCTCTCGACAAGACCCAGTTCCAGGCCGGGCACGTCAACCAGCTTGTACTGACGCACCCAGGTGTAATCCAGACCTGCATTGAAACGTCCGAAATTGGTGTTCCACTGATAGCCCAGCTTCAGGTCCACACCATCGGACTCGATCTCGCCAGCATTGATGGTGGACAGGAACAGCGTGGTCAGGCCAGCCGTCGTGCTGCCCACCGAACGGACCACTCCATCCACGACATAACTGCGTGGATCGACCACACAATCAAGGCGTGACCCTTCCTGCACGCCACCAGCCTCGGTGCGGGAGTTGGCGGGGTCGGAACCCCACTCGGCTTCCAGCGCCGTCGGATCACAGGCCACATAACGCTCATCGGCGTCATTGGCCACGGAGGAGTTGAACACATAGTTGGCCGGATCCTGCGCCAGGCGCTCGAAGGCTTCAATTTCGGGACCTAGTGCCGCAATGCCCGGCTCGGGCATCACACGATCCTTCACTTCGAAACGCCAGGCATCGACGGTCAGGTTCAGACCTTCCAGCGCACCGTAAGGCGTCCATACAAAACCGACGCTGTAGGTATTGGCCGACTCGTTGCCGACATCCGGAGCCGGTGCCCCGACAGTGTAGCTGGAGTTCGGCTCGGCATGTTCATTGGTGGGCGGGAGCATTCCGGCACGGACCGCCTGGTTGCGCAGCGGATCACGGAAGGTGGTGGAACTGGCCTCCAGACCTTCTTCCACCACCGTCAGGTTTGGTGCCCGGAAGGACTGGGAGTAGGAACCACGCAGCAGCAACTCATCCGACTGCCGCCAGCTCATGGCCAGCTTGGGCGTCAACTGCCCTCCGATATTGCCGCCATAGTCCTCATACCGCAGTGCGATCTGGCTTTCAATGTTCTCGGCGAACGGCAGGGACAACTCGGTGAACAGGGCATGCACACTACGATTCGTATCGTAGTTGAAGATACATTGTGAACATTCGTAGTTGTTGCTGACATAGTGCCGATCGCTGACCTGGCCATCCAGCCCCCAGGCCAGGATGGCATTGGGCAGACCCGGATCGTTCAGGTAGGGCGCATTCGACTTGTTGTTCTGTTCCCGGAGCTGATAGCCCAGGGCAAACTGGGACATACCGCCGGCCATTTCGACCATCTCGCCCGAAATGACCGCATCAAACACACTCATCTTGTTGCGTTTGTCAGCACGGCGCACCGTGGGCATCATCCAGTCCACCAGCTCCTGCTGGTTGGCCAGGTCGGCATCGGTCGTGGCCGTCAGGAACGGATTGTAGAACATGCAGCCGTCCTGACCATGGTTGTTGCTGGTCAGCCCCAGGGACAGGCTTTCCCGGGTGGTGTGGACGAAACCCGGGAAGAATGTCTGGGTGAAGGAGTCTCCAGTGATATCCCAGAACGTGGGCAACTGCGGACTGGCTGCATGCCGGGCACTGCGGAAGTCGAAATCACTGACACCATTGGGTGTGCAATTGGGCCCGCCAAGACCATTGGCGGCCAGCTCGGCCCGATCCCGCTGGAACGTCTGGTAGTCCAGCTCGAAACTGGTACCACTCCAGGAATAACCGATGTCGTAATTGAAACGTCGATCATTCATGGCATAGAACTCACCGCGCATGCCCACCTGGGCGCCCATGGTTTCGGTGAAATTGCGATTGGTGTCGCCCCCGGTGCGCGGCATGTTGCCGATCTGGACATTGGCCGACATCGGCACATTGGGGCCACCGTTGGCCGCGGCAATGGGCGCGTTGGGGATATCAGCAGCCGTCGGACGTTCCAGTCCGATATTGGGCGCAAAGTAGCCCAATTCGGCTGTGCTGCCAAAGGCGATCTGTGGCGGTAAACCAATTGGATTACCACTGTGCGAGCCGGGTGCCGCCAGGAAAGTGGCCGGCCCGCGCGCGGTTCGATAACCCGAATCGGCCCGCTCGATATCAGTCTGCGACCATTGGAAGAAGGAATAGAGTTCTGCCGCTTCGCTGAAGCTGTGGCTGAATGCACCAGAGAGGCTGTCACGCTCCATGCCAACCTGCAACAGATCCCAGTGGTAGGTGTCTTCGCGACAGGCACTATTGGGCTGACCACGCGATGAGGTACGGGTTCCCCAGTAGAACGGCTCCCCGTTGGCAGCGTTCAATTCAGAACACAGCGGGTCGGTATAACGCAGCTCGTTGCTGCCACCTTCGGCAACGGCCTGATCGATGGCTGCCTGGTTGATGTAGGACTCGTTGAGCTGTGAACCGAATGCGGCATTGTTGACCAGGGTTCCCATGCCGCCCACCTGACCATTGAACTCGGATCGGTCATCAAAGAATCGGGCATACTCGATAGGTACCGGATCGCGGCGGAATACTTCGCCGGAAATCACAAAATTGGTGGTGCCGGCGTCATTACCCCACCCCCAGATCAAGCTGCCTGTCCGGTCGGTGCGACTGCCAGCCCCGTCGACGCCCTGCACTTCGCCATAGACTTCCAGTCCCTCGAAGTCGGTGCGCATGATGATGTTGACCACACCCGCCACGGCATCGGAACCGTACAGGGCGGAGCCACCGTCGGTCAGCACTTCGATTCGATCGACCATGACCAGCGGAATCGTGTTGATGTCCACGAACTCACCACCCGTCGGGGTGGAAGTGGCTGCTGCCACCTGACGTCGACCGTTAACCAGGGTGAGGGTAGAGTTCTCCCCCAGATTCCGCAGGTTGACATTGGCGGTACCGGACAGGTTACCTAACAGGGCATTACCACTGTCGGCGCCTTCATTGGAAATGGAGCCGGAGTTGATCTCCATGTTGCGGATCACATCCCAGACCTGGGATGCCCCCTGCTCTTCCATCGCAGAGCGATCGACAACCTGCACCGGGGATGGAGCATCCAGTGGACTGCCTCGGAGATAGGAACCGGTGACCACGACTTCCTCGATATCGGTACCGGCGTTCTGGGCCAGGGCTGGAATACAGGCGAGACCTGTCACCATTCCTGCAATCACACGGGTGTTACTGCGCTTTCCAAGCCTTCTAGACATGAAAGTCCCCCCCAACGGATTTTGTTATTCTCGTCTGGTTCAATGTTGTATTGTTGTGCTGTGCAATTCACCACTACTCCGCGGTCTTTCGCCTGTTGAAGGGGCTCTGAGACCAACGGAACTTCCGGGAATCGAGCTCGACTTTATCCAATCGATGAGGGCAATGCAATCGTTTGTGGGACATTTGCTGAATCCGTTAACCAGTCATAAACCAGCGCAATCCTGACCATCAACGGGCCTTATGTCTGCCAGTCCCAATCCGGCAACATTACGTCTATAATCGACGGCTTACTGGACGCAACAATCACCCGGAGATTCATGAAGACGTTTTTTGTCACCACCCTGCTGACGGCAGTCCTGCTTGCACTGGCCATACCTTCAATCCTGGGTTGGGTGGCACGCAGCCAGTTGCACAGCGCCATCGATCGACTCCCTGTAAGTGAGGCCCTGAACCTACGGGTTACGGAGCGACGTGGGGGCTGGCTCCAGAGCGAACTGCAACTCGCGCTGAGCGGCGAACCCTTTGAAAACCTGCAGGCGGGAGGGGAGCCCCTGCCCCTGTTGCTGGAGCTGAATCACGGCCCGCTGGTATGGAATCTGGTGGACTCCCCGTTTGCCCTGGTGCACCTGCAACTGCGTCCTGCCGACAACTACCTCGGCCCGGCACAGGGACGCCTGTCGGGCTCCGGCCTGCTGCAACTCGGGCGTGACGGGCGGATGCGCTGGAGCAGCATCCTGGGGCTGCCCGCCTTTAATGGCGACCACACCCTGCAAGTGCGCGCCGACTGGCCGGCACGGGATACAACCGCAGGCTGGCGTCAACTGAGCGAAACCCTGCGACTGGACCTGAGCATCGATGCTGATGCCCCCGCCCTGCTCGACAGTCCCGCCGAGGAAGCCGTGCGCATCTATGAACAGCAGGGCTGGACCCGTTACAGTCAGGGTCGTGCACTGACCTATATCAACATCAACAACGGTTGGGTGGACATCAACGGTAATGTCTTCCCGCTGGCCAACCTGCTCGGCGCTCCCTGAATCAAGCCGGTCGACAAACAACCAGCCGGGAACAATCCGGACAACGCGCAAGATTTACGGGAAATTCAGGTCCTTTTCGCGTAAAATGCCGCTCCTGAAAGCCATTTAAAGCCAAGAGTTGATTTTCATGCGTCCAACCCGCCCCCTGTTCTCCTATCGCAAGTACTGGGCCGAATGCTTCGGCACCGCCCCCTACCTGCCCATGTCGCGAGAAGAAATGGATGCCCTGGGCTGGGACAGCTGTGACATCATCATTGTCACCGCCGACGCCTATGTCGACCACCCCAGCTTCGGCATGGCGGTGGTCGGCCGTCTGCTCGAAGCGCAGGGATTCCGGGTCGGCATCATTGCCCAGCCAGAATGGGACAGCGCCGAGCCCTTCAAGGCCCTGGGCGAGCCCAATCTGTTCTTCGGGGTCACCGGCGGCAACATGGACTCGCTGATCAACCGTTACACCTCGGACCTGCGCGTACGCAGCGACGACGCCTATACCCCCGATGCGGAACCCGGCAAACGCCCTGACCGTTCCGTGATCGTCTACAGCCAGCGCTGCCGCGAAGCCTACTACCACACGCCCATTGTTGTCGGTGGCATAGAGGCCAGCCTGCGGCGCATTGCCCAGTACGATTACTGGACAGACCAGGTACGCCGTTCGGTGCTGATCGACTCGGGCGCCGACATCCTGCTCTATGGCAATGCAGAGCGCGCCCTGGTGGATCTGGCGCACGACATCGCCCGCGGCCGTCCGGTGGCCGAGATCACCGACCTGCGCGGCACGGCCTTCATCAGCAAACAGATGCCGGAAGGCTGGACCGAGGTCGATTCCAGCCGCATTGACTGGCCCAGCCGTAT
>PWQG01000398.1 GCA_003556835.1 Gammaproteobacteria bacterium | reverse complement strand
CCTGTTGCAGATCACTGCGGGCTTTTCGCAGCGCATGCAGATGCCGGCTGCGGGCAATGAAGCCCCCTTCCGTGCCAGACTGGTAGCCCATGCATTGTTTGAGATGCTCGCGCAGCAGGTCCAGGCCTGCGTTCTCCAGCGCGGAGAGCTGGAGAATGGCAGGCATGCCCTCTCCGTCCGATTCCCGTATGGCGGGGGTACGCTTTAGAAGATCGATCTTGTTTTCCACCAGTGTCAGCTTGCCCGGATCCGCCTGGCCAAGGCCCAGTGCTGAAAGGTATTCCGACAATGAATCCAGTGGCAGATCTTCCTGGCTCGCGTCGACCAGCAAGAGTATGCGATCTGCCTGCCCGATGGCTTGGCGTGCGCGACGGATTCCTTCCTGCTCGACCCGGTCCTCACTGTCCCGCAGGCCTGCCGTGTCGATGATGTGCAGGGGCATGCCGTCGATCTGGATCTGTTCACTGAGGATGTCCCGGGTGGTGCCGGCGATGTCGGTGACAATGGCGGTTTCCCGACCGGCCAGGGCATTGAGCAGACTGGATTTTCCGGCATTGGGCCGGCCGGCGATCGCCACGGTCATGCCCTCCTTTAGAATGGCGCCCTGTCGGGCCTGTTCCATGACCTGATCGACAGCAGCTCCGAACAGGCAGCACGCAGCGCCCTGAGAACCCTACAGGGCGATTTCTCCCGCTTGATCGATGAACTGGCCGAGGCCATCACCGAGCTGCGTGTCTACGTCGAGGCTTCCATCGACTTTTCCGACGAGGAAATCGATTTTCTCAGTGAAGGCGGAGTCGCCCAACGCTTGGACGGCATTTTGCAAACCCTCGATCGTGTGATGGAACAGGCCCGGCAAGGCGCCATTCTCAAGGAGGGCATGACCGTGGCGATCGCCGGTCGGCCCAATGCCGGAAAATCCAGTCTACTCAATGCCCTGGCCGGTCGAGAAACCGCCATTGTCACCGACATCGCCGGCACCACCCGGGACATCCTCAGTGAACAGATCCAGATCGACGGCATGCCCCTGCACATCATCGACACGGCAGGCCTGCGCGACAGTGAGGACCGGGTCGAGCAGGAGGGCATCCGCCGCGCACGCGAAGCCATCGGCCAGGCTGACCGCATACTCCTGCTGGTCGACGCGAGCCAGGAAAACCTGCCACTGGATTCATTGCCGGAGTATCTGTCGGCACTGGGCCTTGGCCAGGCGGATCCCGGAAAGCTGACACTGGTGGAAAACAAGATCGATCTTCTACAGCGCGCCCCCGCCATACGGGAATCGGACGGGCAGGGCACACCGGCCGTCGTCAAGCTCTCGGCATTGCAGAACGCAGGCCTGGACTTGCTGCGCGAGCATCTCAAACAATGCATGGGCTACCAGTCCGGCACGGAAGGGGGCTTCATTGCCCGCAGCCGACACCTGCATGCACTGCGAAAAGCCCGCAGTGATCTGCAACAGGCCGCCACCCAACTGCGCCAGCACCAGGCCGGCGAACTGGTGGCCGAAGACCTGCGTCATGCCCATCGCCATCTGGGCGAGATCACAGGTGAGTTCACCACAGACGATCTATTGGGCCGTATCTTTTCCAGTTTCTGTATCGGCAAATAGCCAGCACATCTGCCCCATCCAGGCGATCCAGGTGGCAGTATTCTCCTCATCCCCCGTTCAGACAAAAAAATCTGCTTGTGAATTGCCGGTTGAAAAGACGGCCTGAACCCTGTGGGTAACTGGAATAAATCTGTGAATAACTTTTATGGATTCAAGACTCAAAATTTCCCCTGTGCATAAGCAGGCATTCCGTGCACAGGCTGTACGCCCCTTCCCAGCAGGCAATACAGAAACGGTCCTTGTGCTTATCATTGCTGTAGTCACATGATATCCATGAAGAAAAGATAGTTACCAACAGAAAAGGTGCTCACCATATTCATTAATAACTACAATCTTTCTATACTATTACTTACTAATAACAATTAATTACTTACTATCAATAATTGATTTCACGGCTTGTGGATTACTTCGATGCAACAGGCCTTTAATTTTTGCGATTTCTCCGTATACTAGCCGGTCCCTTTTCTCCGAATTCCTGTCCGGGTGAGCAATGAACTACGCCAAACAATACGACGTCATCGTTGTCGGTGGCGGCCATGCGGGTACCGAAGCCGCGCTGGCGGCGGCCCGTATGGGCGTGCGGACATTGCTGGTCACACACAACATCGAGACCCTGGGACAGATGTCATGCAATCCAGCCATTGGTGGCATCGGCAAAAGCCATCTGGTCAAGGAAATTGATGCCCTGGGCGGGGCCATGGCCATGGCCACCGACCGCGCCGGTATTCACTTCCGCACGCTCAACAGCAGCAAAGGGCCAGCGGTGCGGGCAACCCGTGCGCAAGCCGACCGGGTGCTGTACAAATCAGCCATCCGCTACCTGCTGGAGCAGCAGGAAAACCTGGATATCTTCCAGCAGGCGGTTGATGACCTGATCGTCGAAGGCGAACGGGTGCAAGGCGTGGTCACGCAGATGGGACTGCGTTTCCTGGCGCCGCGTGTGGTGCTCACCACCGGAACTTTCCTCGGCGGCAAGATTCATATCGGTATGCAAAACAGCGCTGGAGGCAGGGCAGGGGATCCGCCCTCCCTGCCCCTGGCCGCCCGTCTGCGGGAAATGCCGTTCCGTGTGGAACGCTTGAAAACAGGCACTCCGCCACGGATCGACGCACGCAGCGTGGATTTCTCCATGATGCAGGAGCAGCATGGTGACACGCCACTGCCGGTGATGTCCTACCTCGGCCGTGTGGAAGATCACCCCCGGCAGATTCCCTGTTTCATCACCCAGACCAATGCGGCCTGTCACGACATCATCCGTTCCGGGCTGGATCGCTCACCCATGTATACCGGCGTGATCGAAGGTCTGGGTCCGCGTTATTGCCCGTCCATCGAGGACAAGGTGATGCGTTTTGCGGACAAGGACTCGCATCAGATTTTTGTGGAGCCCGAAGGACTGGATACCAATGAACTGTATCCCAATGGCATTTCCACCAGCCTGCCCTTCGATGTGCAGCTGGACATGGTGCGACAGATTCGCGGCTTCGAAAACGCCCATATCAACCGTCCGGGTTATGCCATCGAATACGATTTTTTCGACCCACGGGACCTGAAATACTCGCTGGAAACGCGCTTTGTGGAAGGCCT
>PWQG01000001.1 GCA_003556835.1 Gammaproteobacteria bacterium | reverse complement strand
CTGGCCAACTACGGAGCCGGCAAGGCGGAGGAGGGCGCGGATCTTCCGACGGGTCTGACACGGGAACCAACCCTGGAGAACCCCTGGTTCCGTTCCTACCGGATCGAGCTGGATCCGGGGGCGTCCACGGCACTGAAAACACAACGGAATCCGGGTGTCATCATCCAGGTCTCCGAAGGGACGGTCCACGTCAGCCGGGAGGACGGTATCACTGCGGAGCTGGCCGCGATGGGAGACTGGGCCTGGCGGCGGGCTGGTTCGCCCTACCAGATACACAATGCCGGGGAAGGCCCGGTGACGGTGGTGATCAATGAAGGGCGCCGCTGAGCGCCGGCGATTGATGTATTTGGAGCCGGGCCTTGCCCGAGTGATGACAATATGGCGGGTAGCGACCGTGAGCGTAACCCCGAAGGAGCCAGGCATGAAACCACTTTTGGGACTTCCCTGTTTGATCTTTATGATGGCACTGGGCTGTGGCACCACCTACAGCAATCACGAGCTGAGCGCTGACCACGAGTCGCGGGATTCTCCCAATACCGCCAGTGAAACCACCTCGCAACAGCAAGCGGCCTTGCGCCGCGCACTGCCTTTTGATGACGAGCGTGATTTCGAGGAATCACAACGCGGTTTTATTGCCTCTCCACCGTATGAGCAGATCCTGGGTGCCGCTGGGAATGTGGTCTGGGATATGGGCCGGTATGAATTCCTGTTGAATGGGCAGGATTACGACAGTATCCATCCCTCGTTACAGCGCCAGGCGACATTGAACATGAATTATGGCCTGTACGAGGTGGTACCCGATTTCATCTACCAGATTCGCGGTTATGACCTGGCCAATATGACCCTGGTTCGCGGCCAACAGGGATGGATACTGTTTGATGTGCTGCTGACCAGCGAAACGGCAGCTGCTGCGCTGGCCTTCGCCAATGAGCAACTGGGGGAGCTGCCGGTGAGCGCAGTGGTGTATTCACATTCTCATATTGACCACTTTGGCGGTGTGCGCGGTGTGGTGGATGAAGCTGATGTGCGTGCTGGACGGGTGGACATCTATGCCCCGGTCGGGTTCATGGAGGAGGCCATTTCCGAAAACGTCTACGCCGGTAATGCCATGAGTCGACGTGCATCCTATCAGTATGGTAACCCGCTTCCAGCCGGACCTTTTGGCCAGGTCGACTCCGCCATTGGAAAAGGGCTTGCACGTGGCACCAGTGGCCTGATTGCACCCACCGTAGTGGTGACTGATGACTTTGAAGAACATGTCATCGATGGTGTTCGTATCGTATTCCAGAATACACCCGGCACGGAAGCGCCTGCAGAAATGAACGCCTGGTTCCCGGACAGCAGGGTCTTCTGGGCCGCGGAGAACATCACCGCCACCGTCCACAATATCTACACATTGCGCGGCGCCCTGGTGCGGGACGCCTTGGCCTGGTCCCAGCAGATCAATGAGGCTCTGTATCGCTTTGGCCTCGAGGCCGAAGTCATGGTCTCTTCCCACAACTGGCCGCGTTGGGGCAATGATCGCATCCAGGAGGTCATGCGCGATCAGCGTGACGCGTATGCCAACCTGAACAACCAGGTATTGAATCTCGCCAACCGGGGCGTTACCGTCAACCAGATGCACAACGAATACGAGGTGCCCCAATCACTGCAGCAAAGCTGGGCGGTGCGCCAGTATCACGGCTCGGAGTTCCATAATTCACGGGCCGTGATCAATCGGTATCTCGGATATTGGGATGGAAACCCGGCCACACTGGCACCTCTGTCGCCGGAAGACTCGGCGCCGCTGTACGTGGATATGATGGGTGGCGCCAATGCCATTATGGAACGTGCAGACGAGTTGGTGGCGCAAGGTCAATATCGGCATGCCATGGAACTGCTGAACAAACTGGTATACGCGGAACCGGAGAATCAGGCAGCCAAAAATGGACTCGCCGATGTCTTTGAACAACTGGGTTATCAGTACGAAAGCACCAGCATGCGCAATGTGTTCCTCACTGCAGCCCAGGAGCTGCGGTACGGGGTTGCACCGGCTGGGCCGGCACGCGGCACCAGTCCGGACCTGGCGCGGGCGATGACCACCGCACAGTGGTGGGACGCGGTGGCGACCCGGGTGGACAGCAAGCTGGCAGATGATATGACGTTCATCATCAACTTTGTGACACCCGATAACGGTGAGCAGTTCGTGATTGAAATGCGCGCTGGCACGCTGACCAATATCAGTGGTTACCAGTCGGATCAGGCCGATGTTACCATCCATATGGACAGAAGTGACCTGGATACCGTCATCATGGGGCAGGCAACACTTGCCACACAACTTGGTGCCGGGCGTGGCCAAGTGGAGGGCAATGCCGGGGTACTGCAGCAACTGGCATCTGTGTTGGTAGAGTTTGATCCGGTATTCGAGATCATGCCGGGCACCCGGCACTGATTTTCAAGGGGGCTGGCTCATGGAACCGCGCAGTAGAAAACGTAATGACGGCAATACTTCCGGCGGATTGGGCAGCCACAGCCTGAGATTGTTCCGATTGTTTGGTATCGAAATCCGCCTCGATGTCAGTGTGCTGATCATTTTTGCGCTGATTGTCTTCAGTCTGGGCAGCGGGGTGCTGCCGCAGTGGCATCCGGAGTGGGGCGCCACCCTGTTGTGGAGCACCGCCGTGGTGTCGGGTGTCGTGTTTTTTGCTTCGCTACTGGCGCATGAGCTGTCCCATGCAGTGATGTCCATTTACTACGGGATTCCGGTGCCCAGGATCACCCTGTTTCTGTTCGGCGGTATGGCCGAGGCCGAACGCGAACCGGATCGGCCGAAAGTGGAATTCCTTGTGGCCATCGTGGGGCCGCTGATGAGTTTCCTCATCGCCATCGTCTGCATCAACCTGGCATTCTGGCTGGTTGACGATCCCGGCGTGGTGCAGCGGCTGAATGAGGGAAATATCGAGGCAATGAGTGCGTTCGGGCCGGTGGCCACCTCTTTGCTCTGGCTCGGCATGATCAACATGATCATCGCCATCTTCAATATGATACCGGGTTTTCCCATGGATGGCGGGCGGGTCTTCCGCGCCGTCATCTGGGCGGCCACGGGTGATCAGCTCAAGGCCACGCGCTGGGCCAGCAACCTCGGACGCTACTTCGGCTGGACGCTGATGTTCCTGGGCATTCTCAGCCTGTTCGGTGGCCAGGGGCTGGGCGGTATCTGGTGGATATT
>PWQG01000385.1 GCA_003556835.1 Gammaproteobacteria bacterium | reverse complement strand
TCGAACGTCGTCATCCGGACCTGTGTGATGCACCGGTGCGTGCCCGCTTGCGGTGGATGAAAGGGCTGGCCTGGCCCATACCCGTCGTGCAGAAGTTACTGTATCGCTTGCTCAGGGCGCGGCCCTGAAAACCTGCGCAAGCCGTTCCTGAAACTGTTGGGGTGAGCATTCCAGCCGCACAGCTTCCAGCGCCCGGTCTCGCAGCTCCTGCCACAAGGTTTCGTCTTCGTGCAGGCGGATACACTGGCGCGCAAACTCCGCTTCACTGTCAGCCACCAGCAGTTCTGATTCATGCTGCCACTGCAATTGCTGCGCCAGCAGTCCGGTAGCCACCACCGGTATGCCGTGTGCGGCCGCTTCGTGCACTTTATGGGGGATGCCAGCCGCAAAGCGGGTTGGCGCCAGGAATACCCGGCAGCTGTCGTATAGCGGCACCAGGCTCTCCTGTCTACCGAGGAAGCGGACACCCGCAGCTTCCCGTTTCATTCGGTCGAGGGCCGGCGCTGTATTGTCACCGACAACGTACAACAGGCAATCGTCGCCAAGCTCGGCCCGGATCATCGGGAATATGTGATCATGGAACCAGAGCAGGGAGTCCACATTGGGAGAATTGTCGTCACGCAGGGCGCCGACAAAAAGCAGGTCGCGCCGCGCATTGAAATCGCTGGCCGTGGGCATGGTGGAAAGAGTGTGACCCAGTACTTCCACGGTTTGTGCCGGGTTGTTTTCGTAGAACCGGGCCTCGGCGCTCGAGACCGTGACCACCGTGTCGGCCGTATCGGAAAGGCTCACTTCGGCACGGACCATGCGCTGTTCCTTTTCCTGGCTGATGTCCTGGCCGCACAGACGCAATCGCTGTGCTTCCCGCGGCGCCACCACGGCTTCAGCATCATAGATGATCCGCACCCCTTCGGTCAGATCCTTGTGGCGTGCAGTGATGTCATTGAACAGGCGCATATTGTGATCCCGGCTGATCACAATGACGTCATACAGGCCTTTGCGCTCCAGCAGGAAGTTCTCCAGTTCGTCCTTGCCCCGATAGAGCATCACTTCGATTTCCCTGGGCAGGGTCCGGTAGGTTGCATCCCATTCATCGTAGGAAGTGCGCAGTGGGTAGAAGGTAATCTGGAAGCCCAATTTTGTCAGGTTCAGTAGCAGTTCGCGGCAGCGTGGATAACCGGCCCCGAGGTCGCTGTGAGGAACCCGGTCATCAATGAACAGCAGCCGGGGTCCGGCACTGGCGCTGCGGGCCCGCAAGACCGCGCTCGGCGCCGAGGCCGGTTCGCGGTTTTGCAGGAAGTCGCCGTGCTTGGCCAGCAGCTTGTTGCGGTTCCGGTCCTGCAGGGCACGAGCGCCGGCAAAGCCGCCGGAGCTGGCGAACTCGTAGTGGGTGATCACTGCCTGTGGTTCATAGACCACACGGTACCCGGCTTTCTGCAGGCGGATACAATAGTCCGACTCTTCGTAATAGGCCGGGGCATAATCCAGGTCAAAACCGCCCAGCGCATCAAACTGTGCTTTCGGTGTCATCAGGAAGGCGCCGGAACAATAATCCACATCGCGGCGGAACATATACTCCGCCGCTTCCGGATCCCCGCCCCGGCCATACCCCAGGCAGCTGCCGTCCTGCCAGATGATGCTGCCCGCCTCCTGCAGGCTGCCATCAAGCAGTATGATGCGCCCGCCGACGGCACCGATCGACTTGTCATTGTCGAGCAGACGGCTGGCCGCGGCCACGGCTCCGGCTTGCAACTGCGCGTCGTTGTTCAGAAGCAGCAGGTGTCTGCCCCGGGCCAGTGCTGCGGCCTGATTGACCGCTTCGACAAAGCCCAGGTTGCTGTCATTGCGAATGACCTGTGCGCCCCGGCACAGTGCCAGTAACTCGGCGCTGCGATCGGAAGAGGCATTGTCCACGATGATCACTTCCATCGATGGCTCGCCATTCGTGATCAGTGACTGCAGGCAAAGCAGGGTCAGGGGCGCCTGGTTGTAGAGAACCAGCAATACGCTGATGTGCGGTTTTTCCGCGGCTGGCAACTCCAGGGTGCGCGCGCTGGCCAGGTGTTCGTCCAGGGCTGCTTCTGCCTGCTGCTGATGTTTCTGTTTGCCATCGTTTTCCGGGGCCTCCGGCAGCGAGGTCGGGGTTCTGCCGCGACTGCGCAATTTTTGGTGTAGGCGATGACCTGCCCGGGTGGATACCAGCCAGCGTCCGGTGCTCTGTTTCAGGATTCTCAGTTTCAGTAGCACGGTACGCAACGGTCTGGTACTGCGCCAGAAGCGACTGTTGAGGATGGTCTCAAGGTCTTTTCGCAGATTCCTGTTCTCGGATAACAGGGCACGATATTCGACTTCCAGCATGCGAAAACGTTGTGGCCAGGAATCACCCGCCTGTTCCAGGAGGCGACTGTGAGTCGTGGCGCGGACGTCCATACGTGCATTCTGCAAAACGGTTTCCAGCGGCAGGGCCGCGTCCTGTTCGGCATCCTGCGATTTTTTGCGCCAGGGTATTTCCCCCTGATACTGCCTGGCCAACAGTTGTGACTGCCATCGGGATTGCATGAGGGCTTTTTCCGACTGTGCTCTTGCCTGGTTGCCGGGCAGTTCGTCGCTCTTGCGTGAGACTGATTCATGATGCAGCAGCGTAACCGAGGGGCAAAGCAGGACCTGCAGCTTGTCGCGCTGCAGCCTCAGGCAGTAATCGACATCATTGAAGGATATCGGTAGCCACTTCTCGTCAAAACCCCCTTTCTCCCGGAAAAGGTCGCGGCGCGTCAACATGGCGGCTGCCGTCAGGGCATCGACCGGATAGCATTGCGCGGTCACATACTGTTCGCGCAGTTCGTCGAAATCGCGTCCCTGCGCAATATGCAATCCGACCCAATCTTCGTCCAGGGCGACTCCGCCGTGTTGTATACGTCCGTCCGGATACAGCAGTACTGGACCAACAGCCCCGACTTCCGGGTGCATGGCGATGGCTGCCATCTGCCGCAGCCACTGCGGGTCACTGATGACAATGTCATTGTTCAGGAAACACAGCAGTTCGCCTGTGGCCTGTTCCGCGGCGAGGTTGTTCAGCCGCGAGAAATTGAATGCTTCATCGATACGCAACAACTGCACACGGCCATTGGCCAGCAGGCTGTCCATATAACTCAGGGTCTTGCGGCAGGTGCTGCCATTATCGACGATGATCAGCTCGAGCTGTCCCGGATAGTC
>PWQG01000157.1 GCA_003556835.1 Gammaproteobacteria bacterium | reverse complement strand
TGGACACCTGGCTGCTCTGGCAATTGACCGGTGGCCGGAGCCACTGTACCGACGCCACCAATGCCTCCCGCACCATGCTGTTCGACATCCATGAGCAACGCTGGGACGAGGAATTGCTGGATCTTTTTGATGTACCCGCTGCCCTCCTGCCGGAAGTACGTGACAGCGCCGATCACTTTGGCACCACCAGCAAGGAACTGCTCGGCGCGGAAATCCCCATCACCGGGATGATGGGGGATCAGCAGGCGGCGGCTTTCGGCCAGTGCTGCTTTCACCCGGGCATGGCGAAGAGCACCTATGGTACGGGCTGTTTTCTGTTGCAGAACACGGGGAATGAGGCACTGCAGTCCGGCCATCGTCTGCTGACCACCATCGCCTATCGCATCGACGGCCGGACCAGTTATGCCCTGGAAGGCAGCATATTCATGGCGGGGGCGACCATGCAGTGGCTGCGCGACCGGATGCACTTTCTCTCGGACGTGGCCGAAAGTGAAGCCATGGCCCGACAGGTGGACGAGGACATGCCCGTCATAATGGTACCGGCTTTCACGGGTTTGGGCGCCCCCTGGTGGGATGCTGATGCCCGGGGCGCGATCTACGGCCTGACCCGCGACACCGATGTCGAGGATATTGTGACAGCGGCGTTGATGTCGGTCTGTTACCAGAGCAAGGATCTGCAGAAAGCCATGGAAGCCGATGGCCTGCGCCCGACCAACTGGCGGGTTGACGGCGGTATGGTCAAGAACGGTTTTGTGTTGCAGAACCTGGCCGATCTGCTGGGCTGCCAGGTGGACCGCCCTGAAGTGACGGAGACCACCGCGCTCGGCGCGGCCTGGCTGGCCAGTCTGCAGGTGGGAATCCATAGCTCCCTAGAGGAAATTTCCGCCCACTGGCGCCTGGACCGCTCCTTTCTTCCCGAACGGGACAAATCCTGGCGTGACCGACACTATGCCCACTGGCTGGAAGCCGTCGAGCGCACCCGCAGCAACCCCGGCTGAAAGTGACCATTCACCACAGAAAATACAGGAAGACAGTGACAACACAACGCATTCACCTCATTCGCCACGGTCAGACCGACTGGAATCGCGCCAAACGGGTCCAGGGACATGCTGAATCACAACTCACCGAGCTGGGTCGCGAACAGGCGGCCGCTGTTGGGGAGCGCTTCGCCAGAAATCCTGTGGAGCAAGTCTGGGTCAGTAGCAGCCAGCGTACCCGCCAGACTGCCGAAATCATTTTTGGCAAGCAGGGCCAACCGATGGAATACTGTGACCAACTCAAAGAGATCTATCTTGGCCCCTGGGAAGGCAAGTACCAGACGGAAATCCGCGAATCCCATGCTGAGCAATTTGAACACTTCTGGAACCGTCCGCACCTGTTCCAGCTGGAAGATGGCGCCGAGACTTTCGAACAGGTCCAGCAACGTGCCATGAAGCGCTTTCATGAGCTTTGCGAGACCGGTGCCCGGGAGATTGCCATTGTCAGTCACGGCGTATGGATCAAGACCGTGCTCTGCGCGCTCGAGCCGCGCCCTCTCAGCCTGCTCTGGGAACCGCCACTGATGCACAACTGTGCGCACAGCATTGTCGAAGTTGAGGGCGACATGCTGCGTATCGTGCAATACGCTGACGAGCAACGCTTAGCAGACCAGGGCGGAAAGCGGATGCCAGAACACGGTTGAACAGGTACACTGTAGCGCTTTGATATTCCAAGCTTCAGAAACGCCTCCGGAGGCCTCGCACCATGAACACAGAAAGCAAAAGCCTTGTGAACGACCCGGTCAAACTCAACCGACTGCTGAAAGTGCTGGCCGGTGTCGCCATCGTCGTGGGCCTCGGTCTGGGACTGATCGCTCTGACCGCTTCCCTGGGTGTCTGGCTCGGTTTCTGGGACTTCCGCCAGGGCTTTGACATGCTGCGTTTCGTCAACAGCCATGCCATGTGGGTGACTTTCATGGCCCTGGGCATCACATTCCTGTTGGTCGCAGCGCGGCGCCTTCCGGCTGCACACAACGCAGGAACCCTGGCGAGCCTTACCCTGGTCGCCACTCTGGCAGCAGCCCTTGCCTGGCTGGTTCCCGAATCCTATCGTCCCGGCGAGGGCATTCCTCCCATTCATGACATCACAACGGATACGGCCAACCCGCCTCAGTTCGTTGATGTACTGCCGCTGCGTGGTCCCGGCACCAATCCGGTGGAATACGGTACCAGCCAGAACATGACACCGGAGCGCCAGGCTGAATTGCAGGCCAATGCCTATCCCGACATCCAGCCGGTCATCATCAATGCACCGGAGTCGGAGGTATTCCAGCGCGCGCTGGACGCTGTCGAAAGCCTGGGTTGGGAACTGGTCGCCCAGGTACCGGAAGAGGGGCGCATAGAAGCCACCGACACCACTTTCTGGTTCCGTTTCAAGGACGACGTGGTGATACGCATCCGCGCCGAAGAAGAAGGCACTCGCGTGGATGCGCGCTCCACTTCCCGGGTTGGCGTAAGTGACGTGGGCAAGAATGCGGAGCGCCTGCGAGCGTTTTTCGACACTCTTTGACAGGCGAAAGATCTTGAACTCGGAGCGAACCAGGAACATCGGGCTTTTCGCCCTCATAGCCATTGCCAGCCTGGCGCTCTCGCAGCTGAGCAGCTTTCTGGTCAATGGCTCGATACCGCAGGGCGAAACGGTGGTGGTCAATTCCCTGTTACACCTGACCCATGTCCGGAACATGGGCGGCGTATTCGGCCTATTCCAGGGGCAGGGCTGGATTTTCGGTCTGTTCAGTTTTGCGCTTATCACCGCACTGGTGATTTATCTGCTGCGGGGCCGGGATCTGCCACGCTATGAATTCATCTGTTTTGGCTTCATTGTCGGCGGCGGCGCCAGCAATGTGCTTGATCGCCTCATCTACGGCAGCGTCGTGGATTTCATCAATGTGCAACAGATACCGTACTGGCAGTATGTGTTCAATACGGCGGATATGCTGATCCATGCGGGGCTATGGCCGATGCTCTATTTCACATTGCGCCACAGCCAGAAACGCGACAATCAGCCTTCATAAACCGCCCTTGCAGCGGGTATGGCTCGTCCGGCATGGATGCCGGAATCCATCGCGACCAGAACACTTTCCAGTGCTGCCAGGCAATAGAGCACGTTGCGCCGGTTGCAGGCATGCCCCATCAACCCGACTCGCCACACCCTTCCGGCCAGGCTACCCAGACCCGCCCCGATTTCGAGCTGCCAATCATCCAGCAACAGCTTTCGCACCACGGCTTCATCAATCCCTTCAGGCACCCGAACCATATTGAGCTGTGGCAGTCGTGCCGCCGGTGCCACTGCCAGGGAAAGCCCCATGGCTTCGAGACCGGCAAGCAGGGCTCCATGATGCAATGCGTGGCGTTGCCAGGCTTTCTCCGGCCCCTCTTCCTGCAGTATAAGCAGCGCTTCGTGCAGTGCGTACAGGCTGTTAACCGGCGCAGTATGGTGATAACTGCGTTGTACGCCGCCCTCCCAGTAAGCCATCACCAGGTTCAGATCAAGAAACCAGCTCTGCACGGGCCGCCGCCGCTCGCGGATCTTCTCCACTGCACGGCTACTGAAGGTCACCGGTGACAGGCCCGGCACGCAGGAAAGACATTTTTGCGTGCCAGTATACAGGGCATCAATCTGCCAGTCGTCAACCCGCAGCTCCACACCCCCAAAAGAGGTCACTGCATCCACAATACTGAGACAGCCGTGTTGTCTCGCCAACCTGGCGATTTCCTTGACATCACTACAGGCACCGGTGGAAGTCTCCGCATGCACAACCGCCACCGCAATGGCTTCCGGATGGGCCGCGAGCGCCTCAGCCACTTGTGCGGTATCGACCGCCTTACCCCATTCTTCTTCGACTGCAACGCAGACACCACCCATGCGCTCGACATTCTCTTTCATTCGCCCACCAAACACCCCATTCTGGCAGATGATCACCGTTTCTCCGGGCTCGATCAGGTTGGCGAATACCGTCTCCATGCCGGCTGAACCCGGCGCGGACACAGGCAGTGTGAGCGGGTTTGAAGTGAACAGGAGATCCTGCAACAGGCTCTTGATCTCGTCCATCAATCCGATGAACGCCGGGTCAAGGTGTCCGATCGTGGGACGTGACAGGGCCGACAGAACCCGGGGACTGACATCGGAAGGTCCGGGGCCCATTAGTGTTCGCTGCGGGGGATGGAATGTATTTGTCATGTCCACTTGCCTCCTTTGGCTCGAATCTCACCCACAAAAAAGCCGGGGTTGCTTGCCCCGGCTCTCTACAGACAGTCAGGCCCAGGCCCCTGTCTCACAGAACTGTACATCGATCAGCTCTGTTCGTTCTCGATGACTTCCGGCTCATCCTCAACCAGCGCCACCGGTCGATCGACCAGCTCCACATAGGCCATGGGTGCCTTGTCGCCCGTACGCAATCCACACTTGAGAATACGGATGTAACCACCCGGACGCTCCTTGTAACGCGGCCCAAGGTCTGTGAACAGCTTGCCCACGGCCGCCTTGTCACGGAGTCGATCAAATGCCAGTCGGCGATTGGCCACACTGTCTTCCTTGGCCAGGGTGATCAGGGGCTCAGCGACACCGCGCAGCTCCTTGGCTTTGGCCAGGGTGGTCTTAATGACTTCATGCTCGACCAGTGAGGTGGTCATGTTACGGAACATGGCCTTGCGATGAGCACTGTTTCTGTTCAGTTGACGCCCACTATGACGATGACGCATATCTACAATTTCCTGTCAGGGCCTTCATGAATCGTTCAATCCGGCGTTCAATTCCAACTCTGTCTTGTAACTGGCAGCGGATCCAGTCCGCCGCCACTCAGTTTGCTTTCTCTTCCGTTCGCAGACTGGCGGGTGGCCAGTTTTCCAACCGCAGACCCAGAGACAATCCGCGTGAGGCGAGCACATCCTTGATTTCCGTAAGCGATTTCTTGCCCAGGTTCGGCGTTTTGAGCAGCTCCACTTCCGTGCGCTGAATCAGGTCACCGATGTAATAAATGTCTTCCGCCTTGAGGCAATTGGCCGAACGTACCGTAAGCTCCAGGTCATCGACCGGACGCAGGAGAATCGGATCGATTTCTTCCTCGGGCTCTTCCGGGGTGCTTGCTTCCTGGCTTTCCAGGTCTACGAATACAGCCAGTTGATGCTGCAGGATGGTTGCTGCACGCCGGATGGCTTCTTCCGGGTCGATGGTACCGTTGGTACGCAGGTCCAGGATCAGCTTGTCCAGGTCAGTGCGCTGCTCTACCCGCGTACTTTCGACGGTATAGGCCACGGACTGCACCGGTGTGTAGGACGCATCGAGCAACAGGCGCCCGACAGCACGGTTTTCATCTTCCTTGCTGGAGCGCGAATCCGCCGGTGAATAACCCCGTCCACGACGCACCGTGAGGCGCATGTGCAGCTCGCCGTTGCTGTTCAGGTTGGCAATGACATGCTCCGGGTTCACAACCTCGGCATTGTTATCTGTCTGGATATCACCAGCAGTAACCGGTCCGTTACCCTTGCCACTGACTTTCAGCTCGGCTTCTTCCTGGCCGTTGAGTGTGATGGCCACGCCCTTGAGATTCAGCAGAATCTCCATGACGTCTTCCTGCACACCTTCGATGCTGCTGTATTCGTGCAATACGCCATCGATTTCCACTTCTTCAATGGCATAACCGGGCATGGAGGACAGAAGTATTCTCCGCAGGGCATTCCCGAGGGTATGCCCGAAGCCGCGCTCCATGGGTTCCAGAATGACCTTGGAACGGAAGCGATCTAACTCTTCCACCTTGATCAGCTGCGGCGTTAAAAATTCCGACAATGTAATCTGCATGAAATTACCCTTCACACTTGGCCCGGTGGGTTTATTACTTGGAGTACAGCTCGACAATCAGGTTCTCGTTGATGTCGGGCGAGAGGTCTTCGCGATCCGGACGACGCGTGAACTGACCTTCCAGCTTGTCGGCACTGACCGACACCCACTCGACCGGGGTACGCTGTGAAGCGAGTTCCAGAGCCTGCTTGATTCGCAGTTGTTGCTTGGACTTTTCCCGGATCGCAACCGTATCGCCATCTTTCACCTGGTAGGAAGGCACGTTCACCACCTCACCATTCACCAGAATCGCCTTGTGCGAGACCAGTTGACGTGATTCGGAACGGGTCGATCCGAAACCCATGCGATAAACAACATTATCGAGGCGACATTCAAGGAGCTGCAGCAGGTTTTCACCGGTAGCGCCCTTCTTGCGTGCCGCTTCCTTGTAGTAATTGGAGAATTGCTTCTCCAGCACGCCATACATACGGCGCACTTTCTGCTTTTCACGCAACTGGACACCGTAGTCGGACAGCCGGCTGCGACGTTGCCCGTGCTGGCCCGGAATGGTTTCCGCCTTGCACTTACTATCCAGCGGCCGTACGCCGCTCTTGAGGAACA
Organism: Gammaproteobacteria bacterium; assembly: GCA_003556835.1. Classification (GTDB taxonomy): domain Bacteria; phylum Pseudomonadota; class Gammaproteobacteria; order Pseudomonadales; family Pseudohongiellaceae; genus PWQG01. The sequence continues at coordinate 6,130 of PWQG01000157.1, read as the reverse complement.
GATCGGTTCCTTCACGTCGTGAAAGCTTGCATTTCGGGCCTATGTAACGGGCCATATCCTTTCTCCTGTATTCTTATCCCGGCGATAAGCAGTAATAATATCCGGTTAAATTCTCGTCAGACGCGACGCTTCTTGGGCGGGCGACAGCCATTATGCGGCAGCGGCGTCACATCAGTGATGGTGCCGACCTTCAGCCCGCAGGCGTTCAGGGCTCGCACCGCTGACTCGCGACCTGGTCCCGGTCCATTCACCTTCACATCGATATTCTTAAGGCCATACAGCTCGATCGCACTCTTGCCCGCCCGCTCCGAGGCCACCTGGGCCGCAAACGGAGTACTCTTGCGCGAACCACGGAAACCCGAGCCACCAGACGTGGCCCAGCTCAGGGCGTTACCCTGGCGGTCAGTGATGGTGACAATCGTGTTATTGAAAGACGCATGAATGAATGCGATGCCGTCAACAACGGCCTTTCGCGCCTTCTTCTTGGTGGACGTCTTAGCTGCTGGCTTGGCCATAAATACTCAATTCCTGAATGTATACAATTGTACTGGTACGCTTATTTGCGAATCGGCTTGCGCGGTCCCTTGCGGGTGCGGGCATTGGTCTTGGTCCGCTGGCCGCGAAGGGGCAGCGATCGGCGATGCCGGATGCCACGGAAGCAACCCAGATCCATAAGACGCTTGATGCTCATGGACACTTCCCGGCGCAGGTCACCCTCCACAACAAACTTGCCCACTTCACCGCGGACCGTGTCCAGCTGTTCGGGCGAAAGTTCCCCGGTACGAGTATTCGGCGCAATGCCGGTCGCCTCGCAAATGGATTTTGCCCGGGTGGCACCAACCCCATAGATATAACTAAGGGATATAACCAGGTGCTTGTTGTCGGGAATATTGACACCGGCAATACGTGCCATAGTTTCACTCCAGTCTTATAAATTCTCTAGACGAGTCAGGGTTTTCGGGCCGCCCGAAAAAGGGCGCAAAGGATACACCCTGACACTGAAAAAATCAATAACCAATCAGCCCTGCCGCTGTTTGTGCCGCGGCTCGGCATCACAAATGACGCGTACCACGCCACCACGCTTGATCACCTTGCACTTGCGGCAAATTTTCTTCACAGAAGTACGTACTTTCACTTTGTAATCTCCATGTATTCCGTAAAACTGGTGCAGATGGGCATAATCGCCCGCTTATCCACCACTGCCGCGGCCAAAGCTGCCCAGATTGGACTTTTTCATCAACGAATCGTATTGATGCGACATCAGGTGGGATTGCACCTGGGACATGAAGTCCATCGCCACAATCACAACTATCAACAAGGCCGTACCCCCGAGATTGAATGGCACATTGGCCATCATCTGGAAGAAGTTGGGCAGCAGACAGATGATTGTGATGTAGATCGCGCCGAACATCGTCAATCGGGTCAACACACCATCAATGTATTTGGCCGTCTGCTCCCCGGGCCGTATTCCCGGAATGAAGGCCCCGGATCGCTTCAGGTTATCCGCCACATCCCGCGGGTTGAAAACCAACGCCGTGTAGAAGAAGCAGAAGAAAATGATCATTGCACTGAATACGATCAGTTACAGCGGCTGCCCCGGCCCGATCAACAATGCGAGATCCTGCAGCCATTCCGCACCTTCACCCTGCCCGAACCATTGCCCCAATGATGCGGGAAACAACAATATGCTGCTGGCAAAAATGGCCGGAATCACACCCGCCATGTTCACTTTCAGCGGCAGGTGGCTGGACTGGGCCTGGTACATCTTGTTGCCCTGCTGCTTCTTGGCATAATTAACCGTAATCCTGCGTTGTCCGCGCTCGATATACACGATCACGGCAACCACCACGACTGCAATCGCAACAACAACAAACAGCAGCAGGCCACTGATCTGCCCTTCATAGGCCTGTGACAATGACGTGCCCACCGCAGAGGGGAGTCCTGCCACAATACCTGCGAAAATCAGCAGGGAAATACCATTGCCGACCCCGCGCTCGGTAATCTGCTCACCCAGCCACATCAGGAACATGGCACCGGTGACCAGCGACACGATTGCGGTGAGCGTGAAACCAATGCCCGGATTATAGGCCATGGGAGCCAGCAGCCCGACTGCCATACCCGTACCCTGGATACTAGCCAGAATCAGAGCACCATACCTGGTGTATTGTGTAATCTTGCGCCTACCGGACTCACCTTCTTTCTTCAGCTGCGCCAGATGCGGGTTCACCGCAGTCAACAGCTGCATGATGATAGCCGAGGAAATATACGGCATGATCCCGAGCGCAACGATACTCATCCGCTCCAGGGCACCACCGGAGAACATGTTGAACAGCCCGAGAAACGTATCCTCCTGCTGTTGGAACATGTTAGCCAACTGATTCGGATCAATACCCGGTACCGGAATGTGGGTACCGACGCGGTAGACAAATATGGCAAAAAGCACAAACAGCAGGCGTGCTTTCAGCTCGCCCAGACCCGATCCAACTCCTTCACCGCCTTTGTTTGGAATTTTTGCCATCTTTTAATATCAGCCTTCTGCGCTCTGGGTTTGCACTTCCTGCGCTTCGATGATCTTGCCGCCGGCCGCTTCAATCGCCTGACGGGCACCTTTGGTCACGCGCAGTCCTTCCACGTTCAGTGCACGCGTCACGTCACCGGAAAGCATGATCTTGACACGCTTAATATTACGGGCAACCAGGTTGGCCTGCTTCAGAGTATCAATCGTTATGGTGTCACCGTTGACAGCATTGAGCTCAGCAGTGCGCACCTCGGCAGTAAGGCGACCGACACGCGAACTGAAACCGAATTTCGGCAGGCGACGCTGCAATGGCAGCTGACCGCCCTCGAAACCGGGACGAACACTGCCGCCACTGCGTGACTTCTGACCTTTATGGCCACCACCACAGGTCTTGCCCCATCCGCTGCCGATACCACGACCGACACGCTTGCGCCCTTTTGTACTGCCCGGCGCGGGACTGAGTGTATTCAATTCCATGTCTTAATCCTCGCCTTCAACAGACAACATGTAGCGAACTTTATTGATCATACCGCGAACTTCAGGGGTGTCTTCCAGCTCCACAGAGTGGCGTACGCGACGCAGGCCAAGCCCGGTCAGGCACTGACGATGGCGCTCCATCGTGCCGATGGGGCTGCGCACCAATGTAATCTTCACTGTTTTCTTGGCCATAACTGTTAACCCGTAATCTCTTCGAGAGTCTTACCACGCTTGGCAGCAACACTTTCTGCCGCGCGCATGTTCTTGAGCCCTTTGTAAGTGGCGTTGACCACGTTCACCGGGTTCGTGGAACCATAGCACTTGGCCAGCACGTTCTGGACACCTGCCAGTTCGAGGATCGAGCGCATCGCGCCACCGGCGATGATGCCGGTACCTTCGGACGCCGGCTGCATATAGATCTTGGAAGCACCGTGACGGGCTTTGACCGGATACTCCAGGGTATGGCCGTCGAGCGCCACGCTGGTCATGTTGCGTCGCGCCGCTTCCATCGCCTTCTGGATGGCCAGGGGCACTTCACGTGCCTTGCCGCGTCCAAAACCGACACGACCATTGCCATCACCAACCGCGCACAATGCGGTGAAGCCGAAGATCCGGCCACCTTTCACCACCTTGGCGACACGGTTCACCTGGATAAGCTTTTCCTGCAAGCCTTCCTCGTTCTTTTTCGCCTCGTCTCTCAATGCCATATCTCAATCTACCCTTAGAATTCCAGACCGCCTTCACGAGCAGCGTCGGCCAGTGCCTTGACCCGGCCATGATAGTTGTAACCGGAACGATCGAAGGCCACCTTGCTGACACCGGCCGTTTTGGCCCGCTCGGCAATCAGCGCACCGATACGGGTCGCCGCTTCTACATTTCCGGTCGCGGAAGTCTTCTGTTCCTTTTCCAGCGTCGAGGCTGTCGCCAGTACGCGACTGCCGTCGGCCGTGGTCACCTGGGCATAGATATGCCGGGGCGTACGGTAGACGCAGAGACGCTCAACGCCCAGCTCACTGATCCGGGCTCGAGTCCTCTTGGCACGACGAAGTCGAGCAATTTTCTTAACGTTCATAATATCCTCAAGCCTTATTTCTTCTTCGCTTCTTTGCGGAACACACGCTCGTCCGCATAGCGAATACCCTTGCCCTTGTATGGTTCCGGCGGACGGAACTCGCGAATATTCGCGGCAACCGCGCCAAGCAGTTGCTTGTCCGCACTGCTGAGCACGATTTCCGTATTGGAGGGCGTCTCTACAGTGACGCCTTCCGGAATCTCGTAATCGACCGGATGAGACAGGCCCAACGTCAGGTTGAGCTTTTTGCCCTGGGCCTTGGCGCGATAACCGACGCCCTGAAGCTCCAGTTTCTTTTGAAACCCTTCGCTGACGCCCACGACCATGCTGTTGATCAGGGCACGGAACGTCCCGGCCATTGCCGTCGACTTACGACTCGGAACCTTGGCAGATACCTTGAGAACCTCGTCTTCCTGTGCAACCTGCACATCGTCGTGCAGGGTCAAGCTTAGATTACCCTTGCTACCCTTCACGGAAATCTCGGACCCGGCAAGCTTCGCCTCCACACCTTTCGGCAAGGTGACCGGGTTGTTTGCTACTCTGGACATATTCCTGCTCTCATCGATTCATTCAACGCTTGCATCAGAAGACTGTGCAAAGAACCTCGCCACCGATACCGGCTTCCCGCGCCTTCTTGTCTGTCATCACACCCTTGTTGGTGGACACGATGACAGTTCCCAGACCGGCGCGGTTACGGGGAAGTTCTTCCTTGCCCCGATACTGCCTCAGACCGGGTCGGCTGACGCGCTTGATTTCTTCAATAACCGGCTTGCCCTGAAAATACTTCAATTCAATGCTCAGGTTCTGCTTTACACCGTCCTCGCTGACCGAGTAGCCGGCAATATACCCTTCATCCTGCAACACCTTGCATATGGCCACTTTTGTCCTGGAAGATGGCAACACCACCTTTGGCAGGACTGCGCCCTGTGCATTGCGGATACGTGTCAGGAGATCTGCAATCGGATCTGACATACTCATAATTCTGCTCCCGTTTACCAGCTGGCCTTGGTCAGACCAGGCACATCACCGCGCATTGCCGCTTCGCGCAACTTGTTCCGACACAAACCGAAACGACGATAGACACCGTGCGGACGCCCGGTCAGCTGACAACGGTTCTGCTGACGCACCGGACTGGCATCACGGGGAAGCTTCTGCAGTTTGACCTGCGCTTCCCATTTCTCCTCATCACTGGCATTCACATCAGAGATGATGGCTTTCAATTCAGCACGCTTGGCAGCGAAACGGGCTACCATCTTGGCGCGCTTTTTCTCTCTTGCGATCATGGACGCTTTCGCCATTTCAGGACTCCTTCGCAGCCGCTTTCGGGACACCACCTTTGAACGGAAAACGCAGCGCGGACAACAACGCGCGCCCTTCTTCGTCGTTCTGGGCAGTGGTCGTGATTGTGATATCCATGCCCCGAAGCTTGTCAATCTTCTCGTACTCAATCTCCGGGAAGATGATCTGCTCGTTGACACCCATGGCGTAGTTGCCGCGACCGTCGAACGCTTTCGGGTTCAGGCCGCGGAAGTCACGAACGCGGGGGATGGCGATATGCACCAGCCGATCCAGGAAGTCGTACATACGCTGGCCACGCAGGGTCACTTTACATCCGATGGGCCAGCCCTCACGGATCTTGAACCCTGCAATCGACTTGCGTGCCTTGGTGATGATCGGCTTCTGACCGCTGATCAGTTCCATTTCGGCAACGGCATTCTCCAGCACTTTCTTGTCGCCAACCGCTTCACCGACCCCCATATTGAGGACGATCTTGGTGACACGCGGCACCCGCATCGGATTATCGAACCCGAACTGCTTGGTCAGCGCTGGAACTGCTTCGCTTTTGTAAATCTCTTTCAACTGAGCCATGTTGGCAACCTGAGTCCCGTTAATCAATGACTTTCTTACTGGATTTGTAAATCCGCTTCTTTTTGCCGTCCTCGACGAGGAAGCCGACTCGATCCGCTTTGTCGGTTTCCGGGTTGAAAATGGCAATATTGGAAACGTCCAGGGGCGCTTCCTTCTCGACAATTCCGCCAGCCTGTCCAAGGTTGGGGTTGGGC
>PWQG01000064.1 GCA_003556835.1 Gammaproteobacteria bacterium | reverse complement strand
TTCAGGTAGAACGCTAGCTGCCCGTCCCACATGTCCCAGTAGGGCACCGGCGAGAAGCCTTGCAGGGATCCAAAGGCCGTCAAGCCGAGCGTCGCCAGGGCCACGCACCAGAAGAAAAGCATTGTCAGGCGGAGTGCCTGGTAGTTGTGCTCAGGCATCAACCATCCCAGCCAGCTGGCGACCGAGGCGCACGCTCTCGGCAATGCCGCGATCTTCCGGGTAGTAATAGGCGGTGTCGGCCATGTACAGCCCATCGATCGAGCTATTGGCAGGGGGAAGTTCGGCTAGGTGTCCGGGGCGGCAGACCGGCTGCGCATGTCGGTATCGGCTCACTTCGGCCGCGATCACATCATCGGTCTGTAACGCCGGGTTTATCCGGCGCAGGTGCTCCCAGGTGCGTTCGATCAGGGTGTTGTCATCCTTCTGGAACGTCGGGTGCCCGGCAGGCAGGTAGTAGGGCGCATAGACGATATGCGCATCAAGTGGGCGCAGGTTGGTGTACTCCACGATGCCGGGCAGGTCTACGGACGGATCGTTGATGTTGATCCAGAACTTGTCGCTAACCGGGCGCTTCAGTTTGAAAACCACACACGCCACCGCGAGGCTCTGCAACGCGTGAATGCGGCTGCGGTCGCTTTGGGGTAGAGCGGGCACCATGTCCGGGACTCGGCGGAGCGGAACTGTACTGATGACGGCGTCGTGTGCGTAAGACCCAGCGTTCAGCTCCACGCCTCTGACCGTGCCGTCTTGCACTTGCACGCGGTCTACAGGGTGCCCGGGAAGTACGTGACCGCCTGCGGCGCGGATGTGCTCATGCAGCGCTTGCAGCAATGTGGCCGAGCCGCCTTCAAGGTAGCCGAGCCGTTCCTGCATGAGGTTTTTGCGCGAGCGGCCGAGACGGTGGATGCGGTTCCAGATCCAGGCGGCGGAGAGCTCCTCTGTGTGGTGGTGAAACTTCAATTCCAGGAGGGGCTTCCACAGACGATCATAGGCTCGCTTTCCTACCCAGCGGCGAAGCCAGGGGACGGCTTCTTGCTGGTCCAGGTTGCGCCAGTGTCGCCAGCGAGTGCAGAGGTAGGCATGGATGCCATATCGCAGTTTGGGTACAGGGCCAAGACCCGGCAGCCGGAGCAAAGCGAGGGGGTTCCCCCATTCATGGAGCTTGCCGTCCAGGAAGAAGCCCATGCGCGTGGTTTCCCAGTGCAACTGGTCTTCGAGATCCAGCTCCTTCAGCAGGTCGAACATCGGCTGGTCGTGGGCACAGATAAAGTGGTAGAAGCGTTCTATTGGCGTTCCCGCTAGTTCGAAAGTCGTGGACATCCCGCCGATGACAGGCGCTGCCTCGTACACGTGCACCTGGTGGCCGTCCTGAAGCAACTGGTAAGCGGCGGCCAGCCCCATGGGGCCGGCGCCGATGACCGCTACGTCGCGTTCCGGGCGTGGGGTGCCAGCGGATGCCCTGCGTTCGGGTGTATGCCGTTCAGCCACTGGAGTGCCGGGTTTTACCGAAGGTTTGTTCGAGCGCTTGGTGCAGCGGGGTAGGTTCGATTTCGAATCGCGCCGGCCAGTCGATCACTTCGAAATGGTCGCCGGCGATCAGCGCCTGCAGCTGGTTCCTGGTGAACGGGGGGCGCCGTGTCAGGAAACCGTAGGTTTCCAACAGCGCTCCGAAAAGGGAAATAGGTATCGGGAGAAGCAGGGAGCGGGCTTGCGTAATGCGCCGTAGGTAACGGACTAGATCGATATACGCTATGGGTTCCAGGCCGGTCAGGTTGATGCAGCCGAGCTCGGAGCGACGTTCCAGGCAGTGTTCGATCACTGAACAGAAGTCTTGCACGAAAAGTGGCTGGCGAAGATAGAGCCCGTCGCCGGGGATGGGAAACACGGGCGAGTACCGCATGAACCGAGCCAGCCATCCGAGGTGGTGGCTGTCATGGCGCCCAAACAAGAGCGTGGGGCGGAGTACAACGCCTGGTAGGCCGCTGCCCAAGAACATTGCTTCCTGCTCTCGCTTGGTCTGCGCATAAGGGTCTTTCGCCACGGAACAGACAACCGATGAACTCACATGCACCGTGTAAGGAACCCGATGTTTCTGTAGCGCGTCCAGTACTCGGCGGGTGCTGGTCAGGTTGTTGCGCTCGAAGTCGGCTCGGTAACGGCTGCTGATCTGGGCCTGGAGCATGACTGCGGCTGTTGCATCGTCAAAGCAGTCAGTCCAGTCACCGGGCTTTGACAGGTCGGCCGCAATGGTGGTCACACCGGGATGGCGTTGTCGCAATTCGCGCAATCGGGCGACGTCCTTGTCGATGACGACGATTTTGGTCGGCCCCCTGGCAAGCATGCGGTCTACAAGGTTCTGACCCACGAGCCCTGCGCCACCGACGAGAACGGTTTGCAGCGGGCCCTTGGTGTCCGTGCCCTGCTTCATACGGGTCTCAAGAGAGAGAACAGCGGCGGGGCAGTGGCGAAGTGCAGGCTCGATGGCAAAGGTGACAGCCAGCAATCGTGAGCGGTTTGGCGGGGATACGTCTGGGTTGATTCGTGCTGTCTCACGAGCAGTCCCTGGCGCGCTTAGTTTCCGACGGAGGTTGGCCCAGAACACCAGGGGAAGTCCAGTTTTTGCGGGTTTTGAGAGGCCCTCAATGAGGTCATGCTGCGTCTATACGGTGAGCTTATGATGCTCCCCTTATCCAGTCATTGGGTTGTGGTTTTTGGCTGCCGAGATCGATATGGTGGGGAGTAACGGAGAATGTACGTTAGGGCCGCGCCTGCATGGGGTCCTTCGATACTGAGGGTGCGGGCGGGTGTGATTGCCACCAGGCTTCGTTGGGGGGGATTGTGACTATTCTGGTGACAGGTGGAGCCGGGTTCATCGGCTCGAATTTCGTGCTCGAGTGGCTGGCTACGAGTGACGAGCCGCTGGTGAACCTCGACAAACTTACCTACGCGGGCAACCGTGAGAATCTGATTTCGGTGCAGGGGGATCCCCGGTATCGGTTCGTCCGGGGCGATGTCGCGGACAGAGACTTGGTGGCGCGATTGCTACGGGAACACCAGCCAAGGGCTGTTGTGCATTTCGCAGCCGAGTCGCATGTGGATCGTTCCATTGTCGGGCCGGATGCCTTCATGCAGACCAACGTGATCGGAACGTTCGGTCTTCTGGAGTCGGTACGCGTGTACTGGGAAGGGTTGAACCATGATCGGCGCAATGGCTTCCGCTTCCTGCATGT
>PWQG01000399.1 GCA_003556835.1 Gammaproteobacteria bacterium | reverse complement strand
TTGCCCACTGGGAAGGCAGTGATGATCAGCCCATCGCTCTGGTTGGCAAGGGCAATACCTTTGACACCGGTGGTTACAACCTGAAAACCAATGCAGCTTCCATTCTTCAGATGCATACCGACAAGGCCGGTGCAGCGGCCGTGGCGGGTGCCATGGTTGCCCTGGCCACCCAGCGTGTGCCTGCCAATGTGGTTGGGGTCATGCCATTATCCCAGAACGCGATTTCCGGAGAGGCCCAGCTGCCCGGTGACGTGGTCACCGCGGGTGATGGCACCACCATCGAGGTCGCCAATACCGATGCCGAGGGCCGGCTTATTCTGGCCGATGGAATCTGGTATGCCCGTGAACATTATAATCCCCGGATCATCGTTGACATCGCCACGCTCACCGGCGCCAAGCGCACGGCCCTGGGTGGCGATTACGCCGCGGTGTTCACCGATCAGGAGGACTTGCTGGCCAGCATGCGTGAGTCCGGTGAGCTGACCGGCGAGCTTGTCTGGCGCATGCCATTGGGGCCCTATAAAGGCATCATCGACAGCCGCATTGCCGACATCCGCAATACCGGTTCCCCGGGTGCCCAGGCCGGTGCCATATTCCTCCAGCACTTTGCCGCGGACACACCCTGGCTACATCTGGACATTGCCGGCAACGCCTTCTTTGAAAGTGCCAATGGTGTGAACCCGCCCGGGGCCACAGGTTTTGGTGCCCGTTTGCTGAGCGAATGGGTGAAGATTCATGATGGGCAGTGAATGACTGGCCCCCAATTAACCGGACACTTCATCATCTGTTGAGGCCGCGGCATAGCGCCCGGCCTGAGAAGTGTCCGGTTTGATTGGATCGCTGTCGTGTTACTGTTCGTCGGGCCTGTTGGCCATGTCGACCATGCGCAGTTTCTCACCCTGAAACTCGATGACGTCATTTCCCACAAGCTGTTTGCGCTTGCGGGTCTCGACGACACCATTGAGCAGAACCTGTCCCTCGGCAATCACAGCTTTGGCTTCGGCGCCGCTGCCCGCCAGGCCTTCGAATTTCAGCACCTTGTACAGTTCGATCGGGACTCGGGTCAGCTCGATGTCGCGCATACTCTCTCCTCATCTCTGGCTTCTATGATGTGGCGTCGGCTTACTGAATCTGTGAGAAATCGGCGGCTGTCATGAATTGTCGCTCGATATTCTGCAGGATCGCGCCGTCGGCATTCGAAGCCTGGTCCACTTCCTGCCATTCGGGGTCGGAAATGAAAGCGCGCCATGATGCCGTGGCTGCATCCTGGCTGTCATGCTTAAGGATATAAACAAGCGTGTTTTGTGACAGTTCTTCATCGGTCGGGATCCAGTAGCCGATATTGGTCATGCCGTGCTTGGCAAATATCCGCATGGTGTGGTCCCGGAATCGGGTCAGCAGTGCCTCGAAATTGCCGGGCGTGGACGTGTAGGTCCGCATCTCGAATACGGTGCCATCATCCTGTGCCAGGGCGGGCGAAGTGCTCAGCGGCCCGCCGAGCAGGGCGACCAGGGCCAAGGTTGCGGTCAGTTTCAGTACATTTTTCACAATAGTCTCCTGTTCTTATTTTACAGTTCCGGTTATTGCGCCGGACAAGCATAACACTTGAACCAGCCAGCGATTGTCTATTTCTGGTAAAGCACGAAAAATTTACTGGTGTTGCGTTGGATGGACGGGTCGAGCACGCTGACGTTCAAGGGGTCGTTTTCGTTACGATGCAGTGGTAAAGAACGCAGTAATCAGCTTGAACGAAAGTGCAGTGGCATTGCGTCACAATCGCGCGGCTTTGTCTAGGGAACCTCTGATTAATTCCATGAGCGCTCTGGCCTTCAGCGGAATACGCACCATTCACCGTATATTGAAATCAGCCGCTGGAGTGCACACTCAGCGCGGTTACGGTGAACAGGATCAGGGCCATGCCGATCAGTTGTATGGCGACCAGGCCTTCGTTCAGAAATACAACGCCGAAGAGCGAAGCGGTCACTGGTTCGACCAGGGCGACGATAGAGGCAATAGCGGGTGCGGTGTGCTTCAATCCAACGATATACAGTACGAACGACAGCCCGGCGCCCAGCACGCCCAGCACCAGGAAGAGGGGCCATCTCGATGCCTCCATGACAGCCGCCACCTGCCCGGTATCGCCGAACAAAAAGAGAATCATCGCGAGTACGCTAAACGCAATCACCAGGATTGCCTGGGGACTGCCATTCGGTGCCGCAAACTTGAAGCCAAAGATAAATACGGCATAGGACAGGCCCGCAAGCAGGCCAGCAATGGTAGCGATGGGGGTGACATCACTGGCACTGACATCATGAATGCCGGTCAATAGCACGATACCCACCATCACTACGGCGATCGCGATCCATTTCAGCAGGGAAGGGCGTTCCAGTTTCAGGGCAAAGGACAGCAGATAGACAAACACCGGCGCGCAATACATCAGGGTTGCGGCAACCGCCACGCTGCCTTCGGCGATGCTCATGAAGTAAAAGGAGAAGTTGCCCGCCACCCCCAGGCCAGCGATCACCGACCAGAACCACATCCGGCCACTGCCCAGGCCACTGCCATGTGGTTGCAGCGCGAGCCAGGCCAGTACGAACAACAAGCCGACCGCGCCACGGTAGAAGGAAACCACTACCGGACTCCAGCCCTCGCCCGTGAGAATGCCGCCGATGCCGCCGGATATTCCCCAGCAGAGCGCGGCCAGGGCGACGAACAGGGTGCTCATGCCCTTTGGGCTATGGGATGCAATCAAGCTCATCGGGGGCAGTGTATCCCATGCTGTGCTGGGATTCCTCCCATGTCCGGAGCCTCATTTGAAAAAGCCCGGGCACGACCTTATTATGCCGGACTGCTGTCCCGCGGCTTATACAGGAACCGTCCATGTTTGAAATCTGGCTTTTGGCCTACCTGCTGCTCGGCGCTCTGACCGGCGTCCTGGCCGGACTCTTTGGTATTGGCGGTGGCGCCGTCATGGTGCCGGTATTGACCGTGTTGTTTGCGCAACAGGGTTTCCCAGCGGATTATCTTGTGCATCTCGCCCTGGGCACATCCATGGCAGCCATTGTACCAACCTCCATCGCCAGCCTGCGGGCACATCACAAGCGCGATGCCGTGCTGTGGCAGGCGGTACAGGGGCTTACGCCCGGCATTCTGCTGGGCACCTTTGCGGCCACTTTCCTGGCAGCCTATCTGTCACCGCGTCCACTGGCGATATTTTTCTGCCTGTTCATGACCT
>PWQG01000374.1 GCA_003556835.1 Gammaproteobacteria bacterium | reverse complement strand
CCGCCTTCTCTGGCCCTGGCCCAGGCAGCCAATGAAAGTGGCTGGGGCACCTCCCGCTTCGCTCGGGAGGGTCACAACTACTTCGGTCACTGGTGTTTTGTCGAGGGATGCGGCCTGATCCCGTCCTCACGCCCCCAAGGCGCCAGTCACGAGGTGGCCGCTTTCAATTCTCCGCGCCACTCGGTGGAACGCTACATGCACAATATCAATAACCACGAAGCGTATACGGATCTGCGGCGTTTGCGATCAACGCTCCGGAACAACGGAGAAATGCTCGATGGCAGCCGCCTGGTGGAAGGCCTGGGCCGCTATTCCGAGCGGGGCCAGGACTACGTGGACGAAATCCGGAGCATGATCCGGATTGATGATCTGACACAATTCGATGTTGCCATGCTGGGCGAGAGCGAGGAAAGCGGGTAAATCCGGAGACGATCTGCTGGCCCATCAGACCCGCAGGTCCGCCATGATCGAGAAATCCCGGTACTTGGCATTCTGGCGCTCCACCTCCCGCTTCACATCATCGACCTCCGCTGCCACCGGCCCTTCATAACACCAGTCTCGCAGGGCCTGCAGCATTTGCGGATCCCCCTCGGCCACAACCTCCACACCACCATCCTGACGATTGGCAACCCAGCCCGTAAGTCCCAATTGCCGAGCCTTGTCCTTAGTGGCCGCCCGGTAACTCACTCCCTGGACCTTGCCACGGACGGTCAATCGCCAACACTCAACGGTCATATTCTCTTCCTGTTCATTTGAATTCATCACTGCTTCAAGAGTACTCTATTGCGCCAATAACAAGCTTACATCGGGATACCATGAATTTCTCCATCCAGCCTTTATCCACTCTGCTTTTGCGTCTCGCACTGTTCATCCCGCTTCTTTCTCTGCTACTGCCCACTGCGGCCCACGCCCATGATATGAGCGAACTGGCCCAGGAGCGCATGGCCTCCGGCGGTTACCTGGAAGTGATCTGGACCGGCGCGGAACACATGATGAGCGGCTACGATCACCTGCTTTTCCTGCTGGGGGTCATGTTCTTCCTGACCCGATTCATTGATATCCTCAAGTTTATCACCGCCTTCACCGTGGGTCATACCATCACGCTGATCATCGCCACCTATGCCAGCATCAGCGCCAACCACTACCTGATCGATGCGGTGATTGCCGTCACCGTGGCGTACAAGGGTTTCGAGAACATCAACGGCTTCCAGCGCTGGCTGGGTATCCGCCCGCCAAACCTCCTGTTCATGGTATTCCTGTTCGGGCTGATACACGGTTTTGGCCTGTCCGCTCAGTTGCAGGATGTGACACTGGCTGATGACCCCAATCTACTGGGAAAGATCCTGCTGTTCAATGTGGGTGTGGAAGTCGGCCAGGTAGTGGCCCTGCTGGTCATGGCCGTGGCCATTCGTGCCTGGCAGAAGCTGCCCCTCTGGCCGAAGCTCAGCTACCGCATCAACCTGGGACTGATCGCGGCCGGCTTTGTTCTGCTTGTTGTGCAGTTGACCGGCTACTTTCAGGAACGGCAGATCGAGCGCAGTGGCGATTCGGTCATCGAGTTCGAGATCTTTACTGATGTGCAGACCATGATCGGACAGGTACGTTACGCCAACGGCGAACCCCTGGCGGAAACCACACTGAGCATCGAGCCGATCGGCGAGGGCCAGCCCGCCAACGTACAGACGGATGCCGGGGGCTGGTTCGCCTTTACCGGACAGGCGGACCGGGAGTATCGCGTTCATGTCGAGGATGTGCGGGGAATTCAGGGGGAAAGCCGTGTGAGCCTGGGCCGGGCCGCCGATGATCACAGTCATGAATACCATATCCCGCTTTACTGGATAATAGCCGTGCTGGTGCTGCTTTCCGCCATTCCGGCGCGTATGGCCCGGCCCCGCACCGCCGCTTCGGAGGGATGAGATGGGACAGGAAATCGAGCGCAAGTTTCTGACCCGAAGCGACAGCTGGAAAGAGGGCCTGAAAGGTCGCCTGTTCCGCCAGGGCTACCTGTCCTCGGTAAAAGAACGGACCGTGCGCGTGCGTCTTGTGGACGATCTGGGCCTGTTGACCATCAAAGGCATCACGCGTGGGATCTCACGGTTGGAATTCGAGTATCGGATCCCGGCCGACGAAGCAGCGGAACTGCTGGAAAACCTTTGCGAACGGCCCTTGATCGAGAAAACCCGCTACCTGCTCGATCATGAGGGCTTTGGCTGGGAAATTGATGAGTTTCATGGCGAAAATGCAGGGCTGGTGGTTGCAGAAATCGAACTGGAGAACGCAACCCAGGACTTCCCCCGTCCAGACTGGCTGGGCGAGGAAGTTTCCGATGACCCTCGGTATTTCAACGCCAACCTGATCCACCACCCCTACAGCCAGTGGTGACAGCCGGACTCAGAAAATGCCGAAGACCCCGTTGGGCGTGATCCCGAGAAAACGGAACCAGGTCTCACCCAGTACTATGATCAACAACCAGGCGATGGTCATCATCGTCAATCCATACTTCACAGCGTTTGGCAGGCGATAATGCCCGGTTTCATACAACAGTGCCGCCGGTTTGCTGTTGAACGGCAAGGTGTAGACATGCTCGATCATGAAAGCCACCGGCAGCGCCAGACTCAGCACATTGAAGCCCAGTTGCTGAGCCGTACCGATGGCAATCGGTATGAATATCATGGTGCGCATGGTCTTTGACTGCGATAACAACGCGCTGTAGACCATGACGCCGGTCAGCAGCACATACAGCACCCAGAATGGCGTCTGATCATCGATACCGATCCGATCGAACAGCGCCGACACCGCCAGATCGGGCAGGCCGGTATCTCCCAGTCCCGCGCCCAGCACATACGCCCCGGCCGAGAACAGCATCAGGTGCCAGGGGATATCAACCTGGTTCCATTCGACAATGCCAACACGCGGCATAAGGGCGATGGTGCCACCGACAAAAGCCACCGCCGTCGGACTGATGCCATGCAGGCGATCCGTGGCCCAGAATCCGAGAATACACAGGAAGAGTACCGCAGCCCAGATTTCGCGGCCCTGCAGGGGCCCCAGAGCATCGTACTCCTCTTTGAGCCGCTCCATGCCCCCTTCCACCTGCGGCAGCCGCTCCTTTTCCTCCAGCGGGAAGAAGAAACGCATCCCCAGCAGGGTACCGACAATCATCAGGCCCAGCATGGTGGGGAACATGGCGAACAACCAGTCACTGTAAAATATATCACCGGCTATGGCGCCACTGATCAGGG
>PWQG01000319.1 GCA_003556835.1 Gammaproteobacteria bacterium | reverse complement strand
CGTTCGACATCCTCTTCGGGAGCGTGCAGAGGCCAGTGCGGTGCTGTGTGGGATACATACAGAAAGAAAGGTTTCTCCTTGTGTTGCTCCTGGTGTTCATGGATAAAGCGGGCGCTTGTCTCGTTGATCACGTCAGTGTAATAAAACTCACCATCATCTATTACCGGAAGTTCTGCGTCAGAAGGAGGTGACCACGGCACCCCCGGAAACACCCGGCCCTCATCGATATTAGTATTGTCCCGGGTCAATGTGTGGGGGCCGTAAAAACTGCCCGCCCCGGTGATTGTACCAAAAAAACGATCAAAGCCCCGTTGAAGAGGCCAGTTGAACTTATTATCGACTGGTTCGTCCGGACTGTTATGATTTGTCAGGTGCCACTTGCCGGTCATATAGGTACGATAGCCATTGACCCGAAGCACCTCGGCCAGAGTAACGGATTCGTGATTGATGTTTCCGCGGTAGCCGGGATTTTCTTCTCCCCGGTCTGGCGTCATTCCGCCCAGGCCTGTCTGGTGCGGGTAGCGCCCGGTCAGCAAGGCCGCCCGTGTGGGCATGCTTCTGGCCTGGTTGTAAAACGTGCGATAGCGAAGCCCGTTTTCGGCCAGCGCATCGAGGTTTGGCGTGTTGATCTCACCACCGTAAGAGCCAATATCACTGAAGCCCAAATCATCGGCCATGATCAGTATAATGTTTGGTGGTTTTTTCTCTTCGGGTGGAGTAAATGAATCTTCAGGTGAAGCACATGAAAGCAAACCCAAAGTTAAAATAGCCGAAGATGCCAGCATTCCTGCTATGCCTAATTCCTGTCTTGAAGTAAAATTTAGTTTTATCATTTGTATATTTTATAGTTTTTAAATTGATTAACCATAACAAAAGCACTAAGATCTACAGCCCCAATATATCAATAAAAGCCCTCTTGTCTGACATGGAATTGCTGTAAGAGGGTGGTGACGCTGTGTGGGCAGCGTCCTTTTGACTATTGAAAGGGCTCGACCTGTTCGTAGATTGAGCGGAGCTCCCACACGTTCAGCGAGACCACCCAGGCTTGTCCGCCGGTGGCGTGTACCTCAATATCCCGCTTGTTCTCATCGGGAACGAACGAGGTGGCAATCTGAACCCGGCCGTCATTGGCGAATACCTCCACCGAGGTGCGGTCCACTAGGATCCGCAGCCGGAGGCGGTTGTCATCAGCTGGCAGCCGGGCTGTGTCGCCCAGGGAGGTGAGCTGCTCTTCGCCGACCGAATATTCGATCTTCTGATCGCGGATTGTGATTCCGACTGCCTGCGCTTTGCCGAGGTCGAACTCGATTTCGATATCGAACAGATCGCCATCGATGCCTTCGAGAGTGATATCGTCTTCACCTACTATCAGGCCGGCCCACTGGTGCTTTGACTGGCGTAGTGTTTTGACTTCCTCTACGGGCTCAATGAATATACGGATGCCCTCGGAAGTTGTACGGAGTGTCAGCTCGCGCGGCACAGTCATCTGCTGGTTGAACGGCATGCCGGGGAACCTTCCGCGGCGCATCCAGGAAATCTGGACGAGGCGATCATCACCGTCGGGCATGTTGGTAAAGGTCTGGGCGGCATAATCGTTACTGCCAAAAGTGCTGTGGAGCACCTCGCTATCGGGTTCGAAAACCTTTCCGTCGAAGTCGCCAACCAGATACTTGCCGGCGCCTTCCCAGAAGACCCAGCGCGTGTTGTCCGGATCACCATCTACAGGTAGCTCGAACATATCCGGACACTCGTAGCCGCCGGGAAAGGTGAGTTCACTGAGCTTCGTCCACTCCCGCATGTTTGAGGAGCCGAACAGGTCGAAGCGGTCGGCGCTGATCCAAAGGGACATGATCCATTGGCCGCTGGGCTCATGCCAGAAGACATTTGGATCACGGTTATTGCCGTGGATGTTCCCGATGATCGGGTTGTTTTCGTACTTGATCATCGTCCGGCCGCGATCGACTGAATAAGCCATCGACTGGGTGAACGGCTGGCCGGCCGAGGTGTAGAAGGCGATTAAGGGAACGTGATAGTCAGTGGCCCATCCGGTGGTGTTATTGAAATCGGCCACCCCCCCGCCTGACCAGATGGCCCCAAGTTCATCGGGGTGAATGGCAGCATCCTTCTGCCGCCAGTGGATCATGTCCTCACTGACGGCATGCCCCCAGGTCATATTGCCCCAATTGACACTATAGGGATTGTGCTGGAAAAAGAGGTGGTACTCACCATCGTAGTATACCATTCCGTTGGGATCGTTTAGCCATCCACGGGCGGCGGTAAAGTGGAACTGCGGGCGGTATGCTTCCTTGTAGAGATCCTCGCCCTGGCCGGGCACCTTGTCGGACAGGATGAGCGCTTCCAATGCCATGGAGTTGGGCATCAGTTCATCGACTTCGATCCTGAGAGTCCGACCCATGTAGTCACGCACCTCGGTGTAGAGCCAGTGATCGGGCTCCCCCTCTGCCAGTTGCCAACGGGACCGGCGTACCATCTGATCACCCTCGTAGATGCGCATGCTGCGCACTGGTGCGTCGCTGTCGAAGGGCAGGTGGAGATAGGGCTTATCGATGACCAACTCTCGGGTGAGCGTGACCCCGGCATTTTCGTCTTCCTGTACTTCGCCGTCGCCGGCTTGACTTACGTATGGTTTCATTCTTTGGATCCAGCGCTCCATGATGGGCGACAGAGGCTCATCGGCCTTCTCCCATTCGAGTTGTCCGTCCCAATCAACGGTCGTATGCCACTCGCTCTTCTGGATAGGAAAGGCCTCATAAAGCTGTGTGCGGCATTCGGGCATGAAGGGCAGGGTTCTCTGCTTAAGGCGCTCAACGGGAGGCGGACGCGTATACTGCCGCTCTTGCCAGCCTGTAAACCCCACTAAGGCTTTGTATTCGTCGGCGTTGCGTTCAAGGCCGGTCTTGCGTCGCAAGTTACTGATTTCGCCCTGCAGGCGATTTCGTTCCGGACCTGGCTCCATCTCTCTCACCCGCGCCTCCATCTCTTCCACCTCTTCACTAGCTTCCAACTCCTCTATGCGTTCTACCACGCGCCGGTAGTAGTCGCGATAATACTTGTAGACCGGATGCTCCTGCAGCGTAGCATAGAATTCCTTCTCCTGCTGCTCATATTCGGCGAATAGGGCCTGGAATCGTTCAATGAAATCCCTGGAAATGCGTCGCGACGAAATCATCAGCGGCTCGCCAATCTGAGAAAAGTCGTCGACCACAGCATGATAAATGCGCAGG
>PWQG01000377.1 GCA_003556835.1 Gammaproteobacteria bacterium | reverse complement strand
CGGCCCGCCTGAGCAACCTCTCGGAGGAAGCCGCGCGGGAACGGCAGGAAGAGCGCCGCCGCCTGATCGAGGACATCAACAACGATGGCCGCACACCTTCGCTGCGCTACCAGAGCGATCTACCAGCGCCGGTAGCGCCGCCGGAAAATGATACCGTCGAGCTGAACTACGAGCAGGCCGAACTACGTGAGGTGCTGGCGCAGATGGCCGATGCCCTGGACATCAGCCTGGTCATCGATCCGAGCATTGATGCCCGGATCAGTATCCGCACGGCCCCAAGCCGGCCCCTGTCCTATGGGGATGTCTGGCCCCTGATGCGTGTGCTCAGTCAGCAGTCTGGTGTCGTGCTCGAGCGTATCGGCAATGTGTATCATGCACGCCGTTCGGACGCACTGTTGCCGGCCAATATCACCATGGCGGGTGACGATGCTGTTGCCGGAAGCGCCATGCAGATCACTCCGCTCCGACACATTGCCGTGCCGGCAGCCATCGACTTGCTCGAGCCCATGCTGGAGCCGGAAGGCCGCATGATGCGCCTGGGATCGGGCAATACCCTGGCCATCATTGCCAATGAATCACAGCTGGCCCGTATCAACGAACTCTTGCAATTGATTGATGACGACCCCTTCCGCAGCCAGGGCATCCGCATCTTTGAACTGAGAAACGCCGGGGCTGGCGCTGTGGCTGAGGAGCTCAACGAGATCCTCAACATGATCGAGGGTGATGCCCCGGCATTCCAGGTGCAGGCCCTGGAGCGCATAAACGCCTTGCTGATCACGGCTCCGGCCCAGCGCGGTTTCGAGGAAATCAGTCGCTGGGTGCGTCTGCTGGACGACGCCGATCAGGAACAGGGCGAGCAGTTGTTCCGATATCGGGTGAAGAACCTCATTGCCACCGACCTGGCGGCCACCCTGACCGATGTGTTCCGTCAGGATGAGCGCAATGGCGAAACGCGCCGCACGGATGATCAGGCGCGGACCGAGCAGCAGTTACGCGAGCAGGCCCGGATCATTCGAGCGGAAGAGGGGGAGCCAATTGAGACGCAGGCGGATAGCGCGCCCATGACGGTCAGCCAGATTGTGGTGACCGCGGATCTGCGTGTGAGCATTGTCGCCGACGATGCCACCAACAGTCTGCTGATCCGGGGCACGCCCCGTGACTACCGTCAGCTCCTGGAGACCATCAACCAGCTTGATGCCGTCCCGCTGCAGGTGATGATCAATGCCGCGATCGCCCAGATCACCCTGACCGATGACACGGCCTTCGGTGTCGACTGGTCCCGGGTGGTGGAGAATCTGGGCAGTGGATCCGCCACCGTATCCACCAGTTTCCTGCCCGCCGGCGGCGAAAGCGGCAGTGGCCTGGGCGGCCTTCTGTTCAACCGCAGCTTCCTCGATGGCGCCGCTCGGATCGATGCCACCCTGGAAGCCATTGCCACCAACAATGAAGTGCGACTCCTGGCCCGTCCTTCACTGACCGTGGTCAATAACATGGAAGGCCAGATCCAGATCGGCGCCCAGGTGCCGGTGCGCCTCGGCGAGACCGCGACCCAGATCGGTACCACCACCAACATCCAGTACCGCGACACCGGTATCGTGTTGTATATCACCCCGCGCATCAATGATGATGGCGTGGTCAATCTCACCATCAGCCAGAGCCTTTCCTCCCTGAGTGAAGGCTCGGGTGTGGACGACAACCCCATCTTCCAGAATCAGGAAATCGAAACCACGGTGGTTGTGCGTGATGGCGAGAATGTGGTGCTGGGTGGTCTGATCCAGGACAACAACGACCGGCTCAACACCGGGGTGCCGTTTTTGAACCGGATACCCGTGCTGGGCGGTCTGTTCTCCTATCAGCGGGACAACAACGAGCGTCAGGAACTGTTCATTGTCCTGCGCCCGGAAATCATCAACCTCAATGAATCGGGCAATGACCGTTATCGTGTAATGCGGGACCGTTTCGAGCGGGCCGCCGCCATGCTTGAGGGTACAGAGTTTGAGTAAAGGAGCACCAAGGAAATGAATGCAATGCACAGGACCCGTTCAATGCGGGGTTTCACCATCATCGAGCTGCTGATTGTCATGGCCATACTGGGCATGCTGGCCGTGATGGTGGCACCGAATCTGTTCAATCAGGCTGACAGCGCGCGTCGGGACGCGGCCCTGTCGCAGATCTCTTCCCTGGGCAATGCCCTGGATGCGCATCGCCTGGATGTCGGGCGTTATCCGGATAGCCTGGATGGTCTGGTGGAGAACCGCAGTAACCGGGCGGCCTGGAACGGCCCCTATCTGCGCGGCAATGTACCCAGGGACCCCTGGGGTAATGCCTACCAGTACAGCACTGATGGCCGCAGTTTCGAACTGTATTCCTACGGGGCCGACGGACAGCCCGGCGGCGAGGGCAGTGATGCGGAAATACGGCTCTGACAACGCCGGTTTCACCCTGCTGGAACTGATGGTGGTACTGGCCATTCTGGGCGTGTCCGCCATGTTGGTGGTGCCGAACATCGGCACGCTGGAGGGTCGGCAGTTCGATGCCAGCCTGCGCGAGAGCCTGGCGACACTCAATGCGGCGCGCCGTGATGCCGTGGTCACCGGGCAGACCACCACGGCCGAACTGGTTTTCGACGATGCCAGCCTGTCCATGGCCTGGCGTGAAAGCGCGGAGCAAGAGGAAGAAACGGTCGAGCGGGTGGCCGTGCAGTTCTTCCCCGAGGGCGGCAGTACAGGCGGTGAGCTGCTGCTGCGACAGCAGGAACGACAGGCAAGAATCAGTGTCGATCCGTTTACCGGGCGCGTGCGCCTGCTGGCCGAGGAGGAGAACTGAATGTTGCCGCTGCGGCGCTGCGAGCGAGGATTCACCCTGCTGGAAGTACTGGTGGCATTGACGCTGACCGGACTGGTCATGGGCAGCCTGCTCAGCCTCTCCGCTGGCAGCAAGCGCCTGGCGGTGCGCTCGGATCAGGCCCTGCTGAATGCCCTGGAAACGCGCGCCGCCATTCAACAGGCTTTGCTGGACGACCGCTATGGTCAATTCGAAACGGGCCTGGAATCCACCCGCTTTGCTGCCCGCGACACCGGCCGCCTGCCGGAGCCGCTGCGACGCAGCAGGCCCACGACCCATCTCCTGCATTCCTGGGAACTGCTAGATGATGAAAGTGATCGCTCGCTCACCGGTGTGCGCTGGAACCGCCTTGCACTGCCGGAATAAACCACAGAGCGGCTTCACGCTGCTGGAGCTGCTGATCGCGCTGTCCCTG